>NZ_RZSL01000506.1:0-4469 GCF_003997355.1 Mesorhizobium sp. M1E.F.Ca.ET.041.01.1.1
GGCATAGGTGGCGACGATGCCGCCGTCGGGCATCGGGTTGGAGCGCAACTCCGGGATGCGGCCGCTGGTCTTCAGCTCCATCTGCCAGGGGCTGACGAAGCTGGTCAGCCGGTTGAGCATCGCCACCCGCTGGTCGGCGGGGATGTCGCCGCGCTCGGCGAGATGGCGCAGAATCTGGTCGAGCGAGACGCCGACCTGGCCCATCTCGTCCGGCAGGTCGAACAACGCCCGGTATTGCCGGTTCCAGCAGATCAGCCGGAAATCCCGGTCGAAAACCGTGATGCCCTGTTCCATCTGGTCGAGCGCGATCTGCAGCAGGTCGCGATTGTGCTGCAGCGCCTCGGTGGCGTCGTCGAGCAACCGGAAGGCATCCTTGGAATCGCGATCATTGCGGCGGAAGAGCAGCGACATGATCAGCCGCGCCGAGGACGAGCCGACCGCGCTCGCCAGCAATTGCTCCGAGAAGCGGATGACGTCCATGCTGGCCTGTTCCTTGCCATGCAGGGAGACGTTCGCGTTCTTCTCGAAGGACTGGAAGGAACGCTCGGTGCGCTCGACGCCGAGATAGCGGGAGATCGTGTCCTTGAGGTCGTTGACGGTGACGGCGGTGCGGAAGCGGCGCAGGCTCGGCATCGGGCCGGCCTCGCGCGGCACGAAGATCGCCGCCTGGATGCGCTCCAGCGGCACCGACGCGCGGGACAGCGATCCCAGCACGAAGAACAGCGTGTTGATCGACAGGCTCCACAGCACGCCGTGGTTCAGCGGCTCGCCGACCGTGCCGAACAACGCCTGCGGCCTGAGCGCCTCGAAGCCGAACAGGCCATGGACGACGATATCGGAGCCGGGACCGACGAGCGAAGGGAGCAGCAGCGTGTAGCCCCAGACCGCGATGCCGGCGACCATGCCGAGCGCGGCGCCCCGGCCGTTGGCGCGGCGCCAGATCAGCCCGCCGATCAGCGCCGGCGCGAATTGCGCGATCGCGGCAAACGACATCAGTCCGATCGAGGACAGCCGCGCGCTGTTGGTGCTCTCGCGGTAATAGAGGAAAGCGATGAACAGCATGATGAAGATCGACGCCCGCCGCACGTTGAGGATCAGCGTCGACCAGTCCTCGTTCTGCGAAGAGGTGGTCTTGAGCAGCCGGCGCACGAACAGCGGGATGACGAGGTCGTTGGAGATCATGATCGACAGCGCCACGCTCTCGACGATGACCATTGCGGTCGCCGCCGACAGGCCGCCGATGAAAGCGGCCATGGCGAGCACGTCATGGCCGCTGAGCAGCGGCAGCGACAGCACGTAGAGGTCGCTGCTCGTCTTGGTGCCCACCAGCGACAGGCCGGCAAAGGCGATCGGCAGCACGAACAGGTTGATCGCCACGAGGTAGAGCGGGAACACCCAGGTCGCGGCGCGCAGTTCCGCCTCGCTGCGGTTCTCGACGATGGTGACGTAGAACTGGCGCGGCAGCATCAGGATGGCAAAACCGCTCAAGGTCGTCAGCACCAGCCAGGTGGCCAGGGAAGTGTTGTAACCCATGGCCTGGCGCACCTCGGCATTCGCGGCGAGCGTCGCCAGCATGTCGCCGGGGCCGCCGAAGATGAGGAAGGTCACCATCAGGCCGATGGCGAGGAAAGCGGCGAGCTTGACCACGGTTTCGACCGCCACCGCCAGCACCAGCCCATCCTGGTGCTCGGTGGCGTCGGCGTGGCGTGTGCCGAACAGCACCGCAAACAGCGCAAGCAGCATCGCAACCACCAGCGAGATGTCGCTGACGAACGGATCGAAGGAAGGCGGCGATCCGGTATAGTGTTCGATCATAAGGCTGACCGAGCCTGAGATCGCCTTCAGCTGCAGCGCGATATAGGGCACGGCGCCGATCGTGGCGATCAGCGTCGCGATCGCCGCGACGATGAAGCTCTTGCCGTAGCGGGCGCCGAGGAAGTCGGCGATCGAGGTGATCTTCTCGCTTTTCGCCAGCCGTACGATGCGGTTGAGCAGCGGGAAGCCGAACACGAAGACCAGCACCGGTCCCGTATAGATGCCGAGGAATTCGAGGCCACGCTCGGAGGAGAGGCCGACCGAGCCGAAAAAGGTCCAGGAGGTGCAGTAGATGGCGAGACTGAGCGCATAGATGAAGGGCCGCGCCCGTCCGAGCCCGGCTGCCACCGAGCGCCGATCGCCGACGCTGGCGATGGCAAAAAGCAGCGTCACATAGGCGATCGCGATGATGACGACGAACCAGCCTTGCACGGTTCGAACTTCCTCCCTGACCGATGCTCCACACCGGTTCGGCTAGACGCAACCACAGCTTGGAGCCCGAGTCCATCGCGGCTTTCGGCGCATATGTGCCTGACGGCGCGGCTTAAACACAAACCGGGATTTCGCCCTTTTTCCGGTTTTGCAACCGGGGGTTTTTGTTATTGTGATCTTGGGTCGGCGCCGGAGAGCCGGGGCGGCAGCGCGGCCGGTCATGGCTAGGAGGGTCGAATGCTGAAAGAGTTCCAGGAATTCATTTCCAAAGGCAATGTGATGGACTTGGCCGTCGGCGTCATCATAGGCGCTGCTTTCGGCAAGATCGTCGACTCGCTGGTCAACGACATCATCATGCCGATCGTCGGGGCGATTTTCGGCGGTCTGGACTTCAACAATTATTTCTTTGGTTTGTCCTCGAACGTCCATTCGGCTGCGCTGGCCGACGCTAAGAAAGAAGGCGCCGTTTTCGCCTATGGCAGCTTCATCACCGTTGTGCTGAACTTCCTGATCCTTGCCTTCATCATCTTCCTCATGGTCAAGGCCGTGAACAATCTGCGCAAACGCTTGGAGCGTGAGAAGCCCGCCGCTGCGGCGGCACCGCCGCCGGCCGATGTCCAGCTTCTGACCGAAATCCGCGACCTTCTCGCCAAGAAATAACCCTGACAGATACTCTGGACCAAAACCCCGGCCGCTTGCGGCTGGGGTTTTCTGTTCGGCGATCTGGTAAGAGCGCGGAAAAGACGACCACGGATTTGCCCATGACCTTGATTCAGACCCTGCGCGCCGAAGCCCGCGCCGCACCCGAAAGCGGCATTGTCGCCGTCGTCAACCATGGCCGCCTGCGCGAAGGCCTGATCCCGCTCTGGGCCGGCGAGGGTGACCTGCAGACGCCTTCCTTCATCAGCGATGCCGCCGCCCGCGGGCTCGCCAATGGCGAGACCTTCTACACCTGGCAGAAGGGTATTCCCGAGCTCAGGCAGGCGCTCGCCCGCTATTACGCCAGGCATTTCGGCAAGCACTTCGCCGAGGAAGAGTTCATCGTCACCGCTTCCGGCATGCATGCCATCCAACTTGCCATCGACGCGATTGCCGGCAGCGGCGACGAAGTGATCTATCTGTCGCCGGCCTGGCCGAATTTCGCTGCTGCCGCCGGGGTCGCCGGTGCCGTCCCGGTTGCGGTCGTGCTCGACCAGTCCGGCAATGGCTGGTCCTGCGATGTCGAGAAGATCGCGTCCGCCATCACGCCGCGCACCAAGGCGCTGTTCATCAACACGCCGTCAAACCCGACCGGCTGGACCGCCGACAGGGAGACCCTTCAAGCGATCCTCGATCTCGCCCGCGCCAAGAACCTCTGGATCATCGCCGACGAGATCTATTCGCTGTTCCACTATGGCCATGGCCGGGCGCCGTCCTTCCTCGACGTCGCCACGGGCGAAGACCGCATCCTGTTCGTCAACAGCTTCTCCAAGAACTGGGCGATGACCGGCTGGCGCGTCGGCTGGATCAAGACCCATCCGGCGCTGCAGCAGGTGTTCGAGAACCTGATCCAGTATTCGACCTCCGGCGTCGCTCAGTTCATGCAACGCGGCGCGGTCGCAGCGCTTGACGAGGGCGACGGCTTCATCGTGAGCCAAGTGGAACGGGCACGCGCTGCGCGCGATCTCGTCTGCGATATCCTGGGTGCCACCGGCAAGGCACGCTTCACCGTGCCGCAAGGCGCTTTCTATCTGTTCTTCACGGTCGACGGCATCACCGATTCCCGCACCGCCGCCTTCGACATCGTCGACAACGCCAATGTCGGCCTGGCGCCCGGCACGGCCTTCGGCCCCGGCGGCGAGGCCTTCCTCAGGCTATGCTTCCACCGCCGCCTCGATCAGCTCGAGGAAGCGGCGCATCGCCTGGCGAAATGGATGAAGACGGTGTGAGTCAGGCGGCTTAGCCGCCCGATTTCGGCACCAGCAACGGAACGATGCGGTCGCTCTTGGCGAGGACGGGACGGCCTGAGGTGGCATAGGGAATGCCGAGCGCATCCCAGGTCTCGACCAGCGCGTCCTGCAATTCGGCGATCAGCGTGTCGGAATGGAAGGGCGTCGGCGTGATGCGCAGCCGCTCGGTGCCGCGCGGCACCGTCGGATAGTTGATCGGCTGGATGTAGATGCCGTGGACGCCGAGCAGGCGGTCGCTGGCCATCTTGCACAGCTCCGGATCGCCGACCAGCA
>NZ_RZSL01000507.1:0-4460 GCF_003997355.1 Mesorhizobium sp. M1E.F.Ca.ET.041.01.1.1
GTCACAGCAGGTTGTCGCGCACCGGCGCCCTGCGCCGCTTCGAGACCGGGACGTAGCGCAGCGCCTCGATGCCCGATCGCGTGATCCGCTCCTCGCTGGACCTCACGGCAACCGTGGCCGCTGTCGAGACGATCGCCACGATCTCGCCCATCAGTCCCTCGGAAAGCTGGAAGATCGTTCGTGCTAGCGGCTCATCCGAGAGATTTGACGCGCGGGCAAGCGGCAGAGCGCCCTCGAGGCTGTCGAGCAGCGCAAGAAACTCCTCGCCATATTGCCAACGCGGCACGGCGTGAAGATCAAACCGGGTCGCCATTTCAGCGGTCTGATTGACGAAGTCATAGACGGCGACCTCGCCGATCAGAACCGGCGAGATGTCGAACTGGCGGCCGATCCTCCGAAGGAAGGCAAGCACTGCCTCAACGTCGCGCGCCCGGCCGCGCAGAGCATTGTGGAACTCATCGAAGATCAGGATTCTGGGCTTCAGCCTGTCGAGCAGATGATCGACCTGTTCCGCCTTGCGGCCGACGTCTCGGCTGCTGCCCGTCGGCGCTCGCAACGCCTGCAGGATACTTCCGTAGAAATGGGCAAGGCCCGCGCCCTCGCGCGTCTGCACCACCCACACCCGCTGCTGTTCGGCTGTTCTCAGATGTCCGACGGCGAAGCGTTCGGCGATCATGGTCTTGCCGTTGGCATAGGGTCCGACGAGCATCAGTCCTCGGGTCCGCAGCGATGGCGGCCGCGACAGAAGCTCGGCAAGACGTTCGTGCGCTGTGAGCGCCACCTGATGTCCGATCCACCGCGGCGCCTGGATGTAGGCGATCCGCTCTTCCGTGCTGCGGTCAAGGTGCGGGCGAACGTGATCAAGCAGATGGTCCGCCACGTCACCAATCCTCCACCGGCAGGCGGCGCTTCGGGCGAACGGGATGATCGGCAGGCACCGGCGTTGCCGGCCGCATCGCGTCATAGGGCTTGGGCGCGTCTGCGGCGTGAGATTTGCGCGCGGCATTGCGCAACTCTGCCTTGGACGGCTTCGGTCCGTCTGCGATCTCCGCGATTTGGCGGCGCAGCATCACCTTCTCTACGTCGGTGCGTGCATTCGCGGTGCGTCGCGACAGCCGGATGGCCTCGTGCTCCCACAACGTCATCGGCGCAAGCATGCCGTCGCGCCGCTCCACCGATCGAAACTCCCTGGTCTCGGGATCGCGGGCATAGACGTGGCTGATGTCGCGGGGATCGTATCGAAGCTCGAGCTTTCCTAGCCGATCCCGCTGCGGAACCAGCTCGCTCAACCAAGGTGAATAATAGTCGAGTGCGAACATACTGACACCCTGCGGCGAGATGCGTCGCTCCGTTCCGGGCATGAATGCCAGCAGGACCCGCATGGGATCATCGTCGAAGCGTGCAAGTTCATGTGCCTGCCGATCCCATTCTGATGCCGGCACCCTCAGGGTCCTGGCGTTTTGCTGCAGGTTGTGGTCGATCACCGCAAGCGCGACGCATCGCTCGAGATCGGCGAAGCTGAGACGCGCCCGGCGCTCCGCGGGATATTGGTCGCGGTCCGCCACGGATCGGCCCGTCGAGCCAGGCTGCGTCGCAAGAACCCCGTTGAGCTTCCCGAGCAGCCTTTCGACCACGCCACCCTGATGCACGCGGCCGCGATCCCGGTAGCGGATACGAATGCCGTAGTCCTCGCACCCACGCTGAAAGGCATTCCCTTTGAACTCCTTGGCGGAGTCGGTGACCAGCAATCGCGGTCGACCGAACATCGGCCACCCATGTTCGATGCCGCGCGCAACCAGCCATTCGTCCTTCGGACACATTGCCTGCGCCAGGCACAAGGCGACCGACAGCGCCGACGGCTTTTCGAGCGTGAGGCAGAAGCCGAAAATACAACGCGTCGCCACGTCGGTGACGATCGTCAGGTAGGCCCGGCCGACGAACGTTCTGCCGCCCTCGACGACCTCGACGAGATTGATGTCGGTCGGCGTGTGATCGATCTGGCAGACATCCATTGGGTGCGCCGCGTAGATGTATCCGGGTCGGGCCTTGAGCCGATGGAGATGTTTCGGGTTCGCGGATCGCTTCTTCGCGATTTCCTCAGGGCCAAACAGTGCGGGTATTCTGCGGGCGACCGTCAGATAGGATGGAGGAGCGAGGTCCGCCTCCTCGCAGCGGGCGCGGATCTCGGCCACGATTGGAGCGAGGGGCGGAGCCTCCAACACCAGCCACTGCTCTCGCAGTGTCGCCGCGATGATCTCCTCGATGTCCGGTCGAAGGCGCTTCTTCCGGGTCCTATCCCCGCCGGGCAAGAGCGACGTTACGGTCTGATCGACACGGTAGCGCGCCAGCAAATTGTAGACCTGCCGCGTCGAGACGCGTAGCTCGGCGGCCGCGCGCGCGATTGCCGTCCGTCGGGAACCTGAGCCGTCCAGAATCCTGTCTAGCTCGCGCGCGACGCGGCGCGCCGTCGACCATGCTTCTTCGGAAGGCGACGCAGCAGGCGCCGGTTTCAGGCTGTGCAATCGGTTCGGCAAAATGAGCGGTCAGTGAAATCGTTAGCGAAAAATCACGGCCGTAGTAGCGCCTAAACCTAAACAGCACATGACTATTGCGCGATTGAAATTGGGAAGTGAAAACGACAGCCGAAGACCTTCTGGCGCGGCTCGACGAGCGCGTGCAAAAGAGCCCGGTGCGCGACGGTTTTGTCGAACGCTGCCACTTCGCCGACGCGGTCGCCGCGCTGTGGCTCGAAGGCGAGCTCGTCCACCTTGAGGACCTCGTCCTGCATGACGCCCATATGGACATTCGCACCCCGACCCACGAACTCACCCGGGCGCATGCCGTGCTGCGCGCCCGCCGCCGGATTTTTGCGCACAAGCCCGACTGGGCGCTGTCGCGCCCCGGCCTTTTGGTCTTGCGCGGCCGCGAAGGGCAGGACGGCGACGAGTCGATCGCCGGGAAGGCCGCCGCCTGGCCAGTCGGCTCCGCCGGCGACAGCCTTGCTGAAGACACCGGCCAGGAGGACGCTCTGGCCGAAGAACTGGCCGAGATCGACGCCGTGCTGGCCCGCTCCAGCCGGCTGTTGGCGGGCGAAAAGTTCGCGCCGCGCTCGGCGGACAGCCCGGACGTCGACGCAGCAGGGCGGGGGACGAAAGCCCCGGAGACGGCTTCCTTTGATGGCTTCGGGCCGCTGATCCGCGACCTCGACTGGGACGAGGACCAGCGGCTGGCCGACTGGCTCGCCGTCGTCGACAACCTGCGGGGCGAAAACATGCCCGCCTTGCTTCAGGCGGCAATCGCCTGGGAGGCGTGGCAAGACATCGAACCGCTGCAGCACCAGCATTGGCTAGGCACGCTGTTGGGCGCCGCTCTGCTGCGCCAGACCGGCAAGGTCGGCTCGCATCTGTTTTGCCTCAATGCCGGATTGCGGATGGTTCCGCGCGAGCGGCGCAAGAGCCCGGTCCGCACCACCCGGCTGCTGGCGGTCCTCGGCGCTTTTGCAGAGGCGGCATCGGCCGGGCTCAAGGAACTCGACCGGCTTGCGCTGGGCAAAGGTCAGATGGAACGCCGGCTCAGGAAGCGGCGAAAAAACTCGAGCCTGCCGGCGCTGATCGACCTGGTCCTGGCGCGGCCGGTGGTGTCGGCCGGTCTGATCGCGGCGGAGCTCAAGGTCACGCAGCGTGCGGCGCTCGGCCTCGTTTCCGAGCTCGGCATCCGCGAGGTGACGGGCAGGGGGCGCTACAGGGCGTGGGGATTTGTGTGACGAAAGTCGCAAGATCAGCGGTGTGTGCCCTCCTCATGCAATCTTGGCAGGGGAAACTCACGTCGCGTTTTCCGTGCCCGCCCGCGGTGATGGCTCGGCATCGAGCCATCACCGCCGCAGAAAAGCATCCGCCGTTTCATCGCGTTTAGGCAGAGCGCTCCTTCCCCTTCCAAAACCTACCCAGACCAACGTCGTCGCCGTTGGATTGCGACCGTAGGCGTCTGCCGTCCTCGGAAACCCCAAACGATCCCGGCGCGGCAGGTTTCCGCTGCCGATGCTCGTCAGTCCATCCGAAACGTACGGGAGCGGTAACTACTAACTGGCGGGATGCGTCTAACTCCCGATCGCAAAGAAGTACCCCCGTATGTAACTGCCGTTTTTCACGTCTTCCGCTGTATTTCTGATGAAACGCGAAGCAGTCTGATACATAATCAGCCGTCGGGAGGCAGGATGGCTAGAATCGTTCACATCAAGATTGAGAGATTTCGCGGCATTCGCCTGTTGGAGTGGATTCCATCGCGGAGGGTCAATTGCCTCATCGGTCCCGGCGATTCCTGCAAGACGACAATTCTCGACGCTATCGAACTCGCGCTAACGCCACGCAGTTATCTGATCGCCGATGACTCGGACTTCTTCGATCTTGATGTCGAAAAGGCTGCAAAAATCACCGTCACGCTCGCCGGCCTGCCTGCTGAGT
>NZ_RZSL01000508.1:0-4457 GCF_003997355.1 Mesorhizobium sp. M1E.F.Ca.ET.041.01.1.1
GCCGTTGCTCGTCAGGTCCACACGACCAGTTCCACCGAAGTTGGGCACCAGCGGTGACACCAAGTCTTCCTTGAAGCCATAAACCTTCTGATAGAAAACACCGCCAATAAAGCGGAGCTGGCCCTTGCCCGCATCCATTTTGTAAGAGCAGGTTGCAGCGTAGTTGTCGCTCTTGATGTCGGTCTCCATGTTGGAGAACGCGCCGTTCCACACGCCGGGCGCAGTGTGCGCGCCCCAAGGCTGTGAGTAATCGACCATACAGTCGACACCCTGGACAACCTGGACCTTGCCGCCGATGCGCGGCACCCAATAATCCTCGGCTCCGTCAGCCGTGGTTCCGAAACCGAGGTCGGCCCCTCCGGGACCGCGCGCATTCTTGTACTTGCGATCCGGCATCACGAAAGTCGCTTCCGCTTCCGTGGCGAAAGGCGCTGGATCGAACAGCAGATCGATGTCGTAGCCGCCGCGCTCCAGGCCGCCGGCATGCGCCGGATGCATTGCCGCACCGATAAGAGTCAGCGAAAAGCACCCTGCCCCCAGCAGTGCTTTGAGCCGCAAAATGTTCATGGATTCCCTCCCCGAAAATACGCGGGATCAAGCTAGAACCAATTCGGGTAAATGGCGCAACAACGAATTCAGGGGCTGTACACGTACGCCCTTGACAGCTCGCATTTTCGCCATTGTACCCGGCCGCGAAATCGAGCCTAATCGCGGCCAATAGGTATCGATTGGCAGAAAAAAGCTGCAAAAACCTTTCAATGCAGCTCAAAAACAGGCCATTTTAGGGGAAAAAGGCCCCATTGTTACATTATGGCAACAATAGGGCCTAAAGTTTCCGTTTACGTCAAAATTAACGCAACGGCATGCCTATCTCGCAGGCAGATGACGCTTCGGAAAGTCGCTCTCCAGCGGGAGCGAATCTTGCCGTTCAGCCGGCGTCGCGAACCCTGGTCAAAGCGACCGAAAGCTTCTCCTGCGCCTCGCGATATTCGGCAAGCTTTTCGCGCTCGGCCTCGACCACTTCCTCCGGCGCGTTGGCGACGAACTTCTCGTTCGACAGCTTCTTGTGCAGGCGGGCGATCTCCTCGGTCACCTTGGCCAGTTCCTTCTGCAGCCGCGCGGCTTCGGCCGCAAGGTCGATCAGGCTGCCGAGCGGCAGAGAGATGGTTGCCTCGTTGAGGACGATCTGTGCCGAGCCCTTGGGCGGCGTCTCCGCCAGCGATATGCTGCCGATGCGCGCCAGGCGCTTGATCGCCTGGTCGTGGCGTTCGAGCCTCTCGCGCGTCGTTGCATTGGCGCCGATCACCGCCAAGGGCGCGATCGCTGCCGGCGGCACGTTCATTTCCGAGCGCACCGAGCGGATGCCCGAGACGAGATCGACCAGCCAGTTGATGTCGGCGGCCGCGTCGTCATCCTCGAAATCCGGCGACGGCCAGGCGGCGTGGCAAAGCAGCGAACCGCGCTCCTTGCCTTCGCCCGCCGTCTGTGCCCAGAGCTCCTCGGTCATGAACGGCATCATCGGATGCAAGAGCTTGTAGATCTCATCGAGCACGAAGGCGACGCAGGCACGGCTCTCAGCCTTGGCGGCTTCGTCCGTACCCATGAACACCGGCTTCAACAGTTCCAGATACCAGTCGCAGAACAGGTTCCACACGAAGCGGTAGGCGGCACCCGCCGCCTCGTTGAAGCGGTAGGTGGTGATGCCCTCGGTGACCGCGCGCGCCGCCCGCGTCAGCTCCGTCAGGATCCAGCGGTTGACCGCGAGCTTGGCGTCGTTCAGCCAGAAATCGTCGTTCCTGGCGACTTCGTTCATCTCGGCAAAGCGCGTCGCGTTCCAGAGCTTGGTGCCGAAATTGCGGTAGCCGGCGATGCGCGCCGGGTCGAGCTTCACGTCGCGCCCCTGCGCCGCCATCACGGTCAGGGTGAAGCGCAGCGCGTCGGCGCCATACTCGTCGATCAGATCGAGCGGGTCGATGACGTTGCCTTTCGACTTCGACATCTTCTGCCCGTTCTTGTCGCGCACGAGCGCGTGCACATAGACGGTGTGGAACGGCTCCTCGTCCATGAAGTGCAGACCCATCATCATCATGCGGGCAACCCAGAAGAAGATGATGTCGAAGCCGGTGACCAGCACATCGGTCTGATAGTAGGTCTTCAGCTCCTGCGTCTCGTCGGGCCAGCCAAGCGTCGAGAACGGCCACAGCGCCGAGGAGAACCAGGTATCGAGAACGTCCTCGTCGCGCGTCAGGATCTCGCCCGGCTGGAAATTCTCCAGCTTGTCCTCGACCCAGGCCTTCCACGGACCTTCCAGCGCCAGATAGTATTCGATCGCCGCGGCAAGCGCCTCTTCCTCGGTCTTCTCGACGAAGACGCGACCGTCCGGCCCGTACCAGGCAGGGATCTGGTGGCCCCACCAGAGCTGGCGCGAGATGCACCAGGGCTGGATGTTCTCCATCCAGTCGAAATAGGTCTTTTCCCAATTCTTCGGCACGAAGTTGGTACGACCTTCGCGCACGGAGGCGACCGCCGGCTTGGCGAGTTCTGCCGCGTTGACGTACCACTGGTCGGTCAGGAACGGCTCGATCGGCACGCCGCCGCGGTCGCCATGCGGCACCGTGTGGTGATGCGGCTCGACCTTGTCGAGGAAGCCGCCGGCTTCCATCAGCTCGACGATCTTCTTGCGCGCGACGAAGCGGTCGAGCCCGTCGAGCTCGTCCCAGACGGCGTGGCGCTCCGGCGTCACCTCTAGACCAGCGAGGTAGTCCTCATTGTCCTTGAGCTTGACGGCGGCTTCGACGGTCAGGATGTTGATCGCCGGCAGCTTGTGGCGCTTGCCGACCTCGAAGTCGTTGAAGTCGTGCGCCGGCGTGATCTTGACCGCGCCTGAGCCCTTCTCCGGGTCCGAATATTCATCGGCGACAATAGGAATCCGCCGGCCGACGATCGGCAGGATGACCTTCTTGCCGACCAGGTTGCGAAACCGTTCGTCATCGGGATGCACGGCCACCGCGGTGTCGCCGAGCATGGTTTCGGGACGCGTCGTGGCGACGGTGATGAATGTCTTCGGATTCTCGGGGTCGAACACCGCGCCTTCGACCGGATAGCGGAAATGCCAGAGATTGCCGTTGACCTCGTGCTGCTCGACCTCGAGATCGGAAATGGCGGTCAACAGCTTCGGATCCCAGTTCACAAGGCGCTTGTCCTTGTAGATCAACCCTTCCTTGTAGAGGGTGACGAAGACCTCCAGCACCGCCTTGGACAGGCCCTCGTCCATGGTGAAGCGCTCCCGGCTCCAGTCGGCCGAGGCGCCCAGCCGCTTCAGCTGGTTGAAGATCGCGCCGCCGGATTCGGCTTTCCACTCCCAGACCTTTTCGATGAACTCCTCGCGCGTCAGGTCGCGGCGATGGATCTGCCTTTCCATGAGCTGGCGCTCGACCACCATCTGCGTAGCGATGCCGGCATGATCCATGCCGGGCTGCCACAGCACGTTCTTGCCGCGCATGCGTTCGAAGCGCACCAGGATATCCTGCAGCGTGTTGTTGAGCGCATGGCCCATATGCAGCGAGCCGGTGACGTTCGGCGGCGGGATGACGATGGTGAAGGCTTCCGCCCCTTCCTCCGCGCCGGCGCCGGCGCGAAACGCGTCGGCCTCTTCCCAGATTTTGGCGATCTTCGGCTCGACGGTCTTGGCGTCGTAGGTTTTATCAAGCATGGAGGAATGGTCCGAGCTGTCGGGAATAAGCGTCCGGTGTAAATCGGAAGCTCTTGGCCGAGTCAACCGCGAGGAAGATAGTCCGTCTCGCCGAGATAGGCTTGCCGCGATCGACGGCAATCCCATGCGTCATCGCCAACGATCCCGCGGCCGCATTTTCCGGAAACGAAAGCGCCGCCCGACGGCGGTGCATTTTACCTTGAACGCGCGGATGAAATCACTGCGCGCCGCGCGCCACGCGCTCGATTTCCTCGCGCACCAGCCGTTCGACCAGCGTCGGCAGATTGTTGTCGAGCCAGTCCTGCAGCATCGGACGCAGCATCTCCTCGGCCATCTCGTCGAAGGTCTTCTTGCTGCGGCTGGCGAAGGCGTCGGAAAGCTCGCCGAACGCCGCCGCGACCTGCCGGCCCGCATGCTCGGAGAGGATCGCCGGCCGCGCCGACGGCGAGTCGGCTGACGATGGCGTCGAAACCTTGCCGGGCGCCGCGGTTTCGACAGTTGGCGCGGCAAGATCCTCCTCGTCGAGCTCGACTTCGGGCGCCGCTTCTGCCGGGCGCGCGGCCACCTTGGCCTTGACCGAGCTTCCGCCAACGGCGGCGATCTCGCGCCGCCAATCGGCGACGATCGTATCGGCGCTTTGCGGCGCGCTTGCCGCGGCAGCCGGCGCGTCGGGCTCCGCGGCGACCCTCGCCTCGACTTCGGCCAGAGAGTTGGGGGCCAGTGTGGCGGGGCCCGAGGTGGGGGG
>NZ_RZSL01000509.1:0-4451 GCF_003997355.1 Mesorhizobium sp. M1E.F.Ca.ET.041.01.1.1
GGCAGGAACAGCCCGAGCAGCACCGGCTGCTCGAGCGCCTTCGAGAGCGGGCTGTCTGGATAGTCGGTCGGCGCCTTGAAATAGGGAATGCCGACGATGGAACCGGGTTTATGGGCAAGGGTCATGACGAACTCGCGCTGGAAAAAGCCTATGCGCGTGAAAGCGCATGGGCGGCCGTTGGATCAGGTAACGATGTAAGCGTCGGCAAGACTTCCGGAGGCTCCTTCGGCCCCCACAGTGTGGCCGGCGATGCGCTTGTTGTAGAGGGTGATCTCCGGCTGGCTGACGATGCCGATGTCGGGCAGGTCCTCGACCAGAATCTCCTGGACGGCCTGCCACTGTTTGAAGCGCTTTGCCTGATCGATCTCGACAGCGGCGGCCTCGAGGAGCTCGTCGACCTTCGGGTTGCCGTATTTGGAGCCGTTGGAGAACGGCACGCCGGGCTTGAAGTTCTTCGACCAGTAGAGTCGCTGCACGCCGACCGTCGGGTCGAACAGATTGCTCATGCCGTTGAAGGTGAAGTCGAAATCGCGGTCGGTGTAGATGCGCTTGGTGTAGGTAGCGAAATCCTGGCTTCGTACGGTGACGTCTATGCCGACCCGAGCCAGCGCCTGCTTGATGTAGTCGGCGCCGCGCTTATAGGTCTCGCCGCTTGGAACATAATCGTGATTGAGTTTCAGCCGAATGCCGTCGTCCCCGCGCCGTAGCCCGGCTTCGTCGAGCAATTTCTCGGCCGCGGCGATGTCGATTGGATAGGTCTTCAGGTCACCGACGAACCATTTTGTCAGGCTCGGGCTGATCGGCCCGGGAATGGTCGCGCCATAGCCGTAGTTGATCGTGTCGTGGATGACATTGCGATCGATCACATGTGCGAAGGCACGGCGGATGCGGACATCCTGAAAGTATGGCTTCTCCAGGTTGAATTCGACCCGGCTGATGCCGTTCGAATACTGGTAACCCTGCTTCTCGAAGCCAATATGCGGCAGCTGCTCGAAGCGCTGCAGGTCGCTGTAGGGGATCGGCGTCGCCGGCGCGAGGTCGATCTCTCCGGCTTCGAGTGCGGCCGCTCGGGCAGCAGCGTCCGGAACCAAGCGGACGACCAGCCGATCCAGGTAGGGTTTCGGTGCGTCCCAGTAGTCGGGGTTGCGCTCGTAGATGATGTGGCTGCCGCGCACCCATTCCTTGAAGACGAACGGACCGGTGCCCACCGGTGCGTTGTTCACCGGGTTCTCGGCGGCTTTGGTGCCCTCGTAGAGGTGCTTCGGCACGATCGGCGTTTCGGGTGCCGCGAGCGCCGTGATCAGATATGGCGCAGGCTTGGACAGCACCAGCGTGACGGTCAGCGGGTCGGGTGTCTGGATGTCGGTGAGGTTGAGGAACGTGTTGCGGCCGCGCGGATGCACCTCCTTGATGGTGGCAATCGAGTAGGCGACATCCACCGAGGTGAAGGGCTTGCCGTCATGCCACTTCACGCCCTCGCGCAGCTTGAATGTGTAGCGCAGCCCGTCATCGCTCACCGACCATTCCGTCGCCAGCAGCGGGCGCGGCGTCAGATCGAAATCATATGTGAGCAGCCCCTCGGTGACCTTCGCCGACACGAACACCGAGTTGAAGGCGGTGTGTGCGATTGTCGTCAGCACGGGAGGCTCGGCCGAGATGAGGAAGGTCGCCGTGCCGCCGTGCTTTGGCGCGGCTGCCAGCGCAGCGCGCTGGCCGGGGAGCAGCGCCAGGCCGAGGGCGGAAGCGGATGCGCCGAGGAACGCGCGGCGCGTCGGTTTCAGGAATTTGGGCATCGGATTAGTCCATTTTTCCTCTGTTCGGCCGATCGCGCGTCTGAGCACGGAGTGAAAGAAACCTCTATGTTCCAAGAGCGGCGCGATCATCGAAATTCATTTCACCTGTCCACTCGTCGTGCAGATATTCCATCCTACCGGCGCGGCGAATACTAGAATGAAATGAAATTCTGTTCTGCAAATTGGTGACTTGCAGAACAAAATTTGCGAAAACATTTGACAATGTCTATAAATCTTGTCAACTAAAAAGCACGATGCTTTGCGGGCACGAACCGCGGGGCGATGCCAGGACAAGGCCGAAGCAGCGTAACGATGTCGACCCTGACCCGCATTGGAAGAACCTTCCGCCGCACCGCGCTCCAGGCCGTGCCGACCGTGCTCGGCATCGTCGTCCTCAACTTCTTCCTGCTGCAGCTCGCACCGGGCGACGCGGCCGACGTGATGGCCGGCGAGGCAGGCTCGGCGACGGCCGAGACAATGGCCGCGCTGCGCGAGCGCTTCGGCCTCAACAACCCTCTTCTCGTCCAGCTCTATAACTATCTCGACAATCTGGCCCATCTCAGCCTCGGCTTCTCGCCACGTTATGGCATGCCTGTCGCCGAGCTGATCGGCCAGCGCCTGCCCGGCACGCTGCTCTTGATGGCGATGGCGCTCGGCATTGCGATTTTCTTGGGCCTGGTGCTCGGCTCGCTGATGGCGGTCTTCGCCGGGCGCATCCCGGACCGTGTGTTGTCGGTGCTGTCGCTGCTTTTCTACTCGGTCCCCGGCTTCTGGATCGGCCTGATGTTGATTGTGCTGTTCTCGGTGAAGCTCGGCTGGCTGCCGAGCGGCGGCTCGGGAACGATCGGCAGCGATCTCACGGGCCTTGCCGGGTTGTGGGACAAGCTCCGCTACATGATCCTGCCGGCGCTTTCGCTGGCGCTGTTCTATGTCGCGATTTATGCGCGGCTCACCCGCGCAGCGATGCTCGAGGTGAAGAGCCAGGATTTCGTGCGCACGGCGGCCGCGAAGGGGCTGTCGCCTGCCGCTATCACCGTCAGGCATGTGCTGCGCAACGCGCTGATTCCCATCACCACGATGGCCGGCATGCATATCGGGGGCATGCTCGGAGGGGCCGTCGTGGTCGAGACTGTCTATTCCTGGCCGGGTCTCGGTCGCCTCGCCTTCGAGGCGGTGATGAGCCGCGACTTCACGGTGCTGCTTGGCATCCTGCTTCTGTCGTCGCTGCTCGTGATTATCGCCAATGCGACGGTCGACATCCTTCAGGCTTGGCTCGACCCCCGCATAGGAGTGCGCTGATGGCTTCCACCGATATTGCCGCTGGTTCGGCAGGCGCCGCCCGTCTGCTTCCCGCCGACGCTTCCGGCGAGCCGGTCGCCACGGCAACCGCCGACCGCAAGGCCTGGACCAACCTTCACGCGCCGGATGCCCGCTCGGCTTCGGCGGCTTCGGTGCCGGTCGTCGCCGGCGGTCGGGCGCTGCGCGTTTTCCTGCGCAATCCAAACACGATGTTTGGCGTGGCCTTCCTCGCTGTTGTCGTGCTCGCAGCGCTGCTTGCGCCAGTGCTCTATCCCGGCGATCCGCTGTCGATGGTCGCACGGCCGTTCCTGTGGCCGGGTCAGGATCCGGCCTATCCGCTCGGCACAGACTCGATGGGGCGCGACGTTTTGGCAGGCATCCTGCACGGCGCACGCATCTCGCTGTTCGTCGGCTTGGTAGCCACCGCCCTGGGCTTGAGCTTCGGCATTCTGGTCGGCGCGACGGCCGGCTATTTCGGCGGCCGCATCGACGACCTGCTCGTGCGCCTGATCGAGATCTTCCAGACCATCCCGAGCTTCGTGCTTTTGGTCGTAATGGTCGCGATTGCACAGCCCACCGCGCCGGTGGTGACGGTTGCGATCGCGGTCATCACCTGGCCGACTGTTGCCCGGCTGACCCGCGCAGAGTTCCGGGCGATCCGCGAGAAGGATTTCGTGATGGCGGCGCGTAGCCTCGGCTACGGCCACGCCCGCATTATCTTCCGCGAGATCCTGCCCAACGCGCTGCCGCCGCTGATCGTGACGTCGTCGGTAATGGTCGCAACCGCGATCCTGATGGAATCGGCGTTGTCCTTCATGGGACTCGGCGATCCCAACGTGGTGAGCTGGGGCTCCATGATCGGGGCGGGGCGGGAGCTGATCCGCACCGCCTGGTATCTGACTGCGTTGCCCGGCCTGGCGATCGTCTTCACAGTATTGGCGCTGAACCTGATCGGCGACGGTCTCAACGACGCGCTCAACCCGCGCTTCACACAGGAGCGCTGAGCGTGGCTTCCCCCTTGCTCAAGGTCGAGGATCTCACGGTCCGCTTTCCCAGCGCGGACCCGGTGAACAGGCTGAGCTTCGAGCTCGGCGAAGGCGAGACGCTGGCGATCGTCGGCGAATCGGGCTCGGGGAAGTCGCTGACGGCGCTTGCCCTGATGCAGCTGCTGCCACCCTCGGCAAGGATTGCCGGCGGCCGGGTCCAGTTCGCCGGCCGCGACCTGATCGGGCTCGATGCGCCCGAGATGCGCAAGCTGCGCTGCCGCGGATGCCCTCGTGCAGCGTCAGCATCTCGGTGATCTGCCGCCCGACGCTCAGCACCGGATTGAGAGATGTCATCGGCTCCTGGAAGATCATG
>NZ_RZSL01000050.1:0-20302 GCF_003997355.1 Mesorhizobium sp. M1E.F.Ca.ET.041.01.1.1
CTGCAAGTGTTGGGCGCAACGCCGATGCCGGGCGCGATGCCGCGTGGACCGCGACCGGCGGCGCGCCGACAGCGTCAATGACCGAACGCTCTGCCGGTTCGGCCACTGTTTCGGCGCCGACGTGGGCAAGGCGCCTACGTTCTGAACAGACCGCCCGGGCAAATCGCCACGCTGCCATGCAAGCTGTCCGAGACGGAGACCGGCCGGGAGGCAGCGCCAACCCCTCTCTCAACGACAAGGATGACTAGATGCTCTTCAAGCGACCCGTGCACCGTTACGGCAAAACACCCGAACCGGTCACGCCGTATCAAAAAGCCGCCCAACTGTGGGACGAGCGCATCGGCTCATCTCGACTGCAGGCCAGGAACTGGCGGATCATGGCCCTTGGCTGCCTGGCCTTGGCGACCGGGCTTTCCGGCGGACTCGTATGGCAGTCGATGCAAAGCCGTGTCGTGCCTTATGTCGTCGAGGTCGATGGCTTCGGCGAGACGCGCGCCGTCGCGCCGGCGGTCCGGAATTATGAGCCCTCGGATGCTCAGATCGCCTGGCATCTCGGCCGCTTCATCCAGAATGTCCGTTCCGTTTCCACCGATCCGGTTTTGGTTCGGCAGAACTGGTTGGCAGCGTACGACTTTGCTAGCGATCGCGCAGCGCTCTTCCTCAACGAATACGCCAAGGCGAACGACCCCTTCGGTCAGATCGGAACGCGCAGTGTTTCGGTACAGGTCACCAGCGTGGTCAGAGCCTCCGAAAGTTCATTCCAGGTCAAATGGACCGAGCAGGTGTTTGAGCGCGGAAGCCTTGCCAGCACGATGCGCTGGACTGCGATCCTCACGATCGTGATCCGCTCGCCAAGCAATACGGATCAGCTGCGCAAGAATCCGCTCGGCGTCTTCATCAATGCCATTGACTGGTCACGCGAGCTCGACAGCGCCGTCCCAGCCCCCCTTTCTCCGACGGAGTCCACCAATGAAAGGTAAAATGTCACCGATTCGTGCCGTGCTGATCCTATCGGTGTCGGCAGCGGTCGTTTCCGCTTGTGCATCGAAGAAGGTGCCGCCGCCTGAGATTTCCTATGACGCTGCCGACTTCAAACCGGCCGCGATCGAAAAAGCGCCGGAGAGGCCGATTAGAATTGTCGAGGTGCCAAAACCACTGCCGCTGCCTGGCCAAATGCAGCCCGAGCCCGGCAAGGCCGAGGACAAGCGCCCTCCTGAAGAACGCGTCGCTGATGCCAACAAAGCCGCGACCCAGCAACCCACCAAGTACGGGTATGTTAATGCAGTGCAAGTCTACCCCTTCACCGATGGCGCGCTTTATCAACTCTATGCCGCGCCGGAGCGCGTGACCGACATCGCTCTGCAGCCGGGCGAGAAACTAACCGCCGTGTCGGCTGGCGACACCGTGCGCTGGGTCATTGGCGATACCGCAAGCGGCACCGGTGACAATCAGCGCACCCATGTTCTGGTAAAACCCTTCGCGCCGGGTCTTGCCACCAATGTCGTCATTACGACGGACCGGCGGACCTATCATTTGCAGCTTCAAAGCACCGAGAAGACCGCAATGGCGGCAATCTCCTGGACCTACAGCCAAGACCAGATCATCGCGCTTCGCCAGCGCAATGCTCAAGCCGAGGCAGTTACACCGGTCGCGTCGAACATCGCGCTCGAAAACCTTCGCTTTCGCTACTCAATCAGTGGCGACACACCGCCCTGGAGACCGACGCGAGCCTTCGACGACGGCAGCAAGGTCTATATTGAGTTCCCTCGTCGCATAGATCAGGGCGAGGCGCCACCACTCTTCATCGTCGGCGCAGATGGGAGCAGCGAGCTCGTCAACTATCGCGTGCGCGGCAACTATTACATCGTCGATCGGCTCTTCGCCGCGGCCGAACTTCGCCTCGGCACCAAGCGGCAGCAGGTGATCCGCATCAGCAGGATTGACGGCAGGCAACCGCAACGGCGGATCTCGCTCTTTCGCGGCAGCCGGCGAGGTGAGGGCTCATGATCGAAAATTCCCGCTCTGGCATCCCGCCGAAACTGGATCCCGAGGAACTGCAGCTTCGGGCCTCTCCCCGCCGCGTGGTGCGGTTCAGGCGCGGTGTGATCATCGCTATCGCAGCGCTCGGATCCGGCGCTGTCTTCGGCGTTACCATGATCGCCCTCCAGGGGCCGGCCCTTCGCATCAGGGATCAGGCGGAAGATCTCTACAACACTGAGCGCAAACCAACCGCCGAGGGACTCGATACGCTTCCCCATGACTATTCCGGCATGAAGCCAAAGCCTCCCGTCCTTGGGCTACCTTTGCCGGGCGACCTCGGCCGCCCCATCCTCGAGCGGCAGCGCCAGCTCGGCATCGTGCCGGGCCAAGACATCTCGGCCGAGGAGCAGCGTCTAGCGCAGCAGGCGATCGAAGCGCGTGAATCGCGGGTGCTTTTCCGCGTCGAAAATCGAGCTCAACAGACAGATGTCGGAGAGAGCGTGCAAACTGCTCAGCATCCATTTGAGGCGCTTCCCCAATCCGAAGCAGGACGCGCGTCAGCCTCGGTGGCGGCGGCGGAAGGCGACCAGAACAATCAGCAGCGAAAGCTTGATTTTCTCAGCCAGCGGAGCACTGGCGGGATCTACAATCCGCATGCGCTTCAGACGCCGATCTCGCCATATCAACTGATGGCTGGCAGCGTGATTGCCGCCAGCCTGATCACCGGCATCAATTCCGATTTGCCGGGCCTTGTCGTCGCGCAAGTCACCGAAAATGTGCACGACACGGTCACGGGCAACATATTGCTGATTCCGCAGGGCTCACGTCTTATCGGCGTCTACGACAGCGTCGTCGCGTTCGGGCAAAAGCGAGCGCTGCTGGTCTGGCAGCGCATTCTGCTGCCCGACGGCTCGTCGGCCGAAATCGACAATCTGCCCGCGAGCGACACCGCCGGCTACGCAGGGCTGGAAGACAAAGTCGATTTCCACACTTGGCAGATGATCAAGGGAGTGGCGCTTGCCACATTGCTCGGTGTCGGCACAGAATTCAGCCTCGGCGAAAACGAGAGCGATCTGGTCAAGGCGATCCGGGAATCAGCCCAGCAGAACGCCAGTCGAGCCGGCCAGCGCATCACCGAAAAAAACCTCAATATCCAGCCCACCATCGTCGTCCGCCCAGGTTGGCCACTGCGCGTCATCGTGCACAAGGACATCGTGCTGCGGCCATACGCCAGTTGAGCAGGAGTTATCATGGCTGACCTGAAACTTGGAAAACTTCCGGACCGAACAGCTTCGAAGATCACCATTACCGTCAGCGCGGAGCTGAGCCAAACACTCAAGGAGTATGCTGCACTTTACCGTCAGACCTATGGTCAGTCTGAAACCGTGGCAGAACTCATCCCTTTCATGCTGGCGGCGTTTCTGGAAGGCGACCGAGCCTTTGCCAGGGCCAGAAAAGAACGTCTGCCGACGGAGCTTGCCGGAAAATCGTGACTCCTCCGCTAGGGCAGCTGGAACATTGCCTAGCTGTCGCGACCTACCTGCTCCTCGCGAAGCATAGGATCAAACCCCTTGGAATGTAGGTATGCGCAAGAGAGGATGTGGAAGGAGATACCGCGCAACAGCCTAAGTTTGCATTTTCGATTTGATGCGGTAGTCGCCTATGAGCGGTCAAAACGAACGCAGCTGGTTCGCCGATCGACCAAACGGCGAGCGCACTGTGCTTTGCTCAGACCGCCACCGAGTGCCTCGCCGTTCCCCCTTTGAAATATGTATCGAACTTGGCCGCGATGGTTCGAATGAAGGGGCGACTTTCAGTCCGTACGAGGAAACTGTCACCATCGAATTCAAGCGCTCGGGCAGGATCGTGGAGTGCGATGGACCTCGAGCGATGAAGGAGCTGCTCGCCGGCTTTGCCGAACCGCTCCACCAGATCGACTGCCGAGAAGGCAAAATCACACATCAGCCGCTCGATGATCCAGCCACGGACGCGATCGTCGTCGGAAAGGGCAACGCCGCGGACGGCAGCCAACCCGCCATCCGCAACCATGCGCCCGTACCCGGCAGTCGAAGCCATGTTTTGCACGTAGCCTTGGCGAAAACGACCGATGGACGAAGGGCCAAGTCCGATCAGTGTCGGGCAGCGATCCTCAGTGTAGCCCTGAAAATTGCGATGCAAAACCCCTGCGCGGGCCGCTATGGCCAGCGCATCGTCGGGCTTCGCGAAATGATCGAGTCCTATTGCCTCATATCCCTTGGCGACAATTGCCCGCGCCGCGAGTTGAGATTGGGCGAAACGCTCAGTGGGACTCGGCAGCCATGCCTCGTCGATCATCGTCTGATGCTTCTTGAACCAGGGCACATGTGCGTAGCCGAACAGGGCCATCCGGTCTGGCTCCAAGGTCAGTGCCTGCGCCACCGTGGAACAGATCGTCTCGCGTGTCTGATTCGGGAGCCCGTAGAGCAGGTCCAGATTGACCGATTCGACGCCCCGCGAACGAACCCCGTCGACGACTGCCTTGGTCTGCAAAAAACTCTGCTCACGATTAATTGCTTTTTGCACTTGCGGATCGAAATCCTGCACGCCGAGGCTCGCCCGGGTTACGCCGATTTGAGCAAGTGCATCAAGGCGCGCCTTGTCCATGTCGTTGGTTTCGATTTCGATGCTGACCGTAGCATCCGGGAGAAAGTCGAAGCTGTCCCGCAAGGCCGCTCCAAGAGCAACCATATCATCGGGCCTCAGAATAGTTGGCGAACCGCCACCGAAGTGGATTGCACGGACATGTGCCTTGCCGCTCAGCAGACCGGCAATCGTGACGATTTCGGCATTCAGCGAGCGCAGATAAGCGGCCACCGGCTCATATTGGTGCGTCTGCTTGGTGTGGCAGGCGCAGAACCAGCAGAGCTTGTCGCAGTAAGGAATGTGCAGGTACAGCGAGATTTCGTCGCCGCTTTCCAGCGTCTCCAACCAGCCACGGTAAATGGCAGCATCGATCCCCGAATGGAAATGCGGCGCCGTCGGATAGCTGGTGTAGCGTGGGACGTTCTCGCTGAGTTTGACAGCTATTTCCGATTGCATCTCGCGTTCACCGTGTTGCCCGCCGGAACACTGCACGCATCGCTGAAGCAGACCCTGATCTCGATCAGCCGCGCTCATGGACAAACCGCCGCAGGATTTCTCTACCCTGGATGGGTATCCTGCCGGCAGTTAGGATCGGGTAAGGCGAACGCATGACCTTTCGGCAAGACATTCATAGTTCCGGCATTCCTGTTCTTTGCTTCCCTTGCGAGGCACGGCGTCGCGGTGTCTGCGGTGCGCTCGATCCAGACAATTTGGTTGGGCTCGCCAAGACTTGCTCGCGTCGCCGGATCGAGTCAGGAATGGAGTTGACCGGCGAGGCACAGAACGTCGACAGCTACTCCAACGTGCTTTCAGGCGTTGTAAAGCTATCAAAGAGCCTGTCGGATGGGCGCCAGCAGATCGTCGGTCTCCAGTTTGCACCGGATTTTCTGGGACGTCCTTTCAAGGTGGAAAGCTCGATCAATGCGGAAGCGGCAACAGCAGTCACGCTGTGTTCGTTTCCGCGAGCGGCCGTCGAACGGATGATGAAGGCGTCACGGGAATTCGAGCATCGCCTGCTCAAACAGACGCTGAATGAACTCGATGAGGCGCGCGAGTGGATGGTGACGCTGGGGCGCAAGACAGCTCCGGAAAAGGTAGCGACTTTTCTCCTCATGATGGCCCGGAATATCGATTCCAGTCTCGATGCGGCTTCCGGGTCGGCGTCCTTCGATCTGCCGCTGACGCGTGTCGAAATGTCTGATTTCCTTGGAATCACCAACGAGACCGTGAGCCGCCAACTGACGCGATTGCGGGCTGACGGGGTGATTCGGATTGAGAACGCACGCCATGTGACGGTGGACAGCATAAGCCGTCTGGAGAAGCGCTGTGGCGGCGGACGCGAGCGGCCCTAAGCGGCGAGGCCATGTCGCATGACTCCGGGGCGGGCCGTGTTTGCCTTTTAATGCGATGTTGCCGCGCCTTCGACGAAGCGGCGTCACGGTCGAGACAAACAGCTTTCGGGCTTTGATAGGAACGTGACCAATCGCCAGGTGTGTTTCGGCACATACCGGCGAAGCATGGTCCTTAATCTGCCACGGCTCGGCGGAACGATCGCGTTCGTTTCCAATGGGATCCGAACAACGTTTGGCAGGGCATCGGCAATAGCATCCAACGCGCGCAGGGCCTCAGCTTTCGCCTCAGCGATCGCGTCTGCGCCCGCCCAACCCAGGGAACGCCTTCCATGAGGGGGGTGAGCCCGCGCTGCGTTCCTCGTTCATTCGCCACCTGCTGATTGCGCCGCCGACACAAAATCTTGCGGCCTGACATAGATCAGGGCGAGGGGGCGGCGGCTGCGCGATTAGTGCGCTGCGGATTTGGCATCCACCAGATTCGAGATCGGGATCTGCAATGAAATTCGGCACAGAGATCGTCCTTCTAAGCGTGTTCGCTTTTGCGGCCCTGGTGGCCGCCGGCTTCGGCGTGGATGAACCTTTCCGCCGACACATGTGGGTGTTGTTCTTCGCAGTGGCTGGTTTCACTGCGATCCTGTTGCGCAACACGGAGTTCAAGCCAGCAGCTCCGATTGACCCATCCGCTTACATGGATGGTCCGATCCGCTACGGCGCGATCGCCACCGTGTTCTGGGGTGTCGTCGGCATGCTGGTCGGCGTGGTGATCGCGCTGCAGCTCGCCTACCCCGATCTCAACATCCAGCCCTGGTTCAATTTCGGTCGTTTGCGGCCGTTGCACACATCCGGTGTCGTCTTCGCCTTCGGCGGCAACGCGCTGCTTTGCACGTCTCTGTATGTCGTGCAGCGCACCTGCCGCGCCCGCCTCTTCGGCCGTGATCTGGCCTGGTTCGTCTTCTGGGGCTACCAGCTGTTCATCGTCATGGCCGCGACCGGCTACCTGCTCGGCATCACCGAGGGCCGCGAGTACGCCGAACCCGAATGGTATGTGGATGTCTGGCTGACCATCGTCTGGGTCGCCTACCTCATTCTGTTCCTTGGCACGATCCTGAAGCGCAAGGAACCGCATATCTACGTGGCCAACTGGTTCTACCTGTCGTTCATCGTCACCATCGCGATGCTGCATGTGGTCAACAACCTGTCCATACCAGTCTCGTTCCTGGGCTCCAAGAGCTACTCCGCCTTTTCAGGGGTCCAGGACGCCTTGACGCAATGGTGGTACGGCCACAACGCGGTCGGCTTCTTTCTCACCGCCGGCTTCCTCGGCATGATGTATTATTTCGTGCCCAAGCAGGCGAACCGGCCAGTCTATTCGTACCGGCTGTCGATCGTCCATTTCTGGGCGATCATCTTTCTCTACATCTGGGCCGGGCCGCATCACCTGCACTACACCGCCTTGCCCGATTGGGCGCAGACGCTCGGCATGGTGTTCTCGATCATGCTGTGGATGCCGTCCTGGGGCGGCATGATCAACGGCCTGATGACGCTGTCCGGCGCCTGGGACAAGCTGCGCACCGATCCGATCATACGCATGATGGTGATGGCCGTCGCCTTCTATGGCATGTCGACCTTCGAAGGCCCCATCATGGCGATCCGGGCGGTCAATTCGCTGTCGCATTATACCGACTGGACGATCGGCCACGTCCATTCGGGCGCGCTCGGCTGGGTTGGCATGATCTCGTTCGGCGCAATCTACTACATGGTGCCGAAGCTCTGGAACCGGCAACGGCTCTACTCGTTGCGGCTGGTCACCTGGCATTTCTGGCTGGCGACACTTGGTATCGTTGTCTACGCCGCGGTGATGTGGGTATCCGGCGTCATGCAGGGCCTGATGTGGCGCGAATACGACGAGCAGGGCTTCCTGGTCTACTCCTTCGCCGAGACCGTCGCCGCCATGCACCCCTACTATGTCATGCGCGCCATCGGTGGGGCCATGTACCTCTCCGGCGCGCTGATCATGGCCTGGAACATCACCAGGACCATCCTCGGCCACCAGCGCGAGGAGGAGCCGATGCCGAGCCCCGTCGCCATCCGACCTGCGCGATCAGGAGCCAGGTAATGGGCTTGATGGACAAACACGCAATCATCGAGAAGAACGCCACGCTTCTTCTCGTTGGCTCGCTGCTCGTGGTGACGGTCGGCGGCATCGTCGAGATCGCGCCTCTCTTCTATCTCGACAATACGATCGAGAAGGTGGAAGGCATGCGCCCCTATTCGCCGCTCGAACTTGTCGGGCGCAACATCTATATGCGCGAGGGCTGCTACCTCTGTCATAGCCAGATGATCAGGCCGTTCCGCGACGAAGTTGAGCGCTATGGCCACTACAGCCTAGCTGCCGAGTCCATGTACGATCACCCCTTCCAGTGGGGATCGAAGCGCACCGGGCCGGATCTCGCCAGAGTTGGCGACCGCTACTCGAATGCATGGCATGTCGCGCATCTTACCGACCCGCGCTCGGTGGTGCCGGAATCGATCATGCCGAGCTATGGGTTCCTGAAAGACACGCCGATCGACGTGAAGGATTTCTCAACGCATCTGGTCGCCAACAGGCTTGTAGCCGTCCCTTACACCGATGACATGATCGTCCACGCCAATGCGGATCTGGCGGCGCAGGCCGATCCCAATGCCGACACATCAGGCCTTGAGGCGCGTTACCCAAAAGCCAAGATCGGCGACTTCGACGGCAACCCGCAACAGGTCACCGAAATGGATGCCCTGCTCGCCTACCTGCAGATGCTTGGCACACTGGTCGACTTCAAAAATTACGACGAAGCCGCCGGCTACCGCTGAGGAGAACGCTGATGACCTACAATTTGATGCGGGCGTTTGCCGACAGCTGGGGCCTGGTTGCGATGGCGCTGTTCTTCGTGGGGTGCATCGCCTTTGCCCTACGCCCCGGCAGCCGAAGGCTGGCCGACGAAGCGGCCCGCATTCCGCTCGAGGACGAGTGATCATGAGCGACGAGCATATCGATGAAATCTCTGGCGTCTCGACCACCGGCCACGAATGGGATGGCATCCGGGAGCTGAACAACCCGCTTCCCAGATGGTGGGTTATCACCTTTTACGTCACCATTGTCTGGGCGATAGGCTACACCATCGCCTATCCAGCATGGCCTCTGTTGCACTCGGCGACGAAGGGTGTGCTCGGCTATTCCAGCCGCAACGAGGTCAGGAACGAGCTGACTGCGGCTGAGGCCGCCAAGGGCAAATATATCTCGGCGGTGGAGTCCAAGAGCGTCTCGGAGATCTCCGCGGACGACGGCCTGCGCGAATTCGCAATCGCCGCCGGTGGCGCCGCTTTCAAGGTCAATTGCGTACAATGTCACGGCTCCGGCGCCCAAGGTTCCAAGGGCTTTCCCAATCTCAACGACGACGACTGGCTATGGGGCGGCAAGGCCGAGCAGATCCAGCAGACGATTACGCACGGCATCCGCTTCGCATCCGATCCGGACACGCGCCTGTCGGAAATGCCGGCCTTCGGCGACATCATTACCGCCGACCAGATCGCACAAGTCAGCGCCTACGTGGCCAGCCTTTCCGGCAAGGTCCGCGATGCAAGTCTGATCCAACCCGGCGCCAAGGTCTTTGCCGAGAACTGCGTCGCCTGTCACGGCGACAATGCAAAAGGCAACAGGGAATTCGGCGCCCCCGACCTGACCGATGCGATCTGGCTCTATGGATCCGGTGAGACAGCCATCGCCGCACAGGTCCGTGCGCCAAAACAGGGCGTCATGCCGGCCTGGGTTGGCCGTCTCGGCGAGATCAAGGTCAAGGAACTTGCAGTTTATGTCCATTCGCTTGGCGGCGGAGAATAGGAATGGAAGTCCTATTCTTCGGTCCCCCCTGCCAAGCGGACGAGGCCCGGCGTGAGCCGGGCCTCGACACCATCCCTAATGCGATCTGCACAACCCGGCAAGGCTATCCTACCGCGAGGCTTTACGACAGGTGCCCCTGACATTGGCTGGGAAAGTGGAGTTGCACATGCGTGATAAGACGCAGTTGACACGGCTCGAAACAGAAACTGTCAATTCCGCCAAAACCCGCAAGCCGCTTTATGCCGCGCGTCAAAAGATCTTTCCGAAGCGCGCCTCGGGCAACTTTCGTCGCTTCAAATGGCTGGTGATGACGATCACACTTGGCATCTACTACCTGGCTGCGTGGCTGCCTTGGGCTCGCGGTCCATTTGCCCCGGACCAGGCAGTCCTGCTCGATCTCGCGAACCGGCGCTTCTACTTCTTCTTCATCGAGATATGGCCCCAGGAATTCTTCTATGTGGCCGGCCTCCTGGTCATGGCGGGCGTCGGTCTTTTCCTGATCACCTCGACTGTCGGCCGTGCCTGGTGCGGCTATGCATGCCCTCAGACGGTGTGGGTCGATCTGTTCCTCGTCGTCGAACGTGCGATCGAGGGGGACCGCAACGCCCGCATGAAACTTGACGCAGGTCCCTGGACCGCGCGCAAGCTCATGCTGCGTGTGTCCAAGCACACCATCTGGCTGGTCATAGGGGCGGCGACTGGCGGCGCCTGGATCTTCTACTTTGCCGATGCACCGACGCTGCTCGGCGAGCTCTTCACCGGCACTGCGGCGCCCGTCGCCTACATCACTGTCGCCGTCCTGACGGCTACCACCTACACGTTCGGCGGTCTGATGCGCGAACAGGTCTGCACCTATATGTGCCCGTGGCCCCGCATCCAGGCGGCCATGCTCGATGAAAATTCCCTCACTGTCACCTACAATGACTGGCGCGGCGAACCGCGTTCGCGCCACGCCAAGAAGGTGCTGGCCGCAGGCCAGCCCGTGGGCGACTGCGTCGACTGCAATGCCTGTGTCGCGGTCTGCCCGATGGGGATAGACATTCGCGACGGCCAGCAGCTCGAATGCATCACTTGCGCGCTCTGCATCGACGCCTGTGACGGCGTCATGGACAAGCTCGGCAAGGAGCGTGGGCTGATCGCCTATGCGACGCTCTCCGACTACAACGCCAACATGATGCTGGCGACTGCAGGCGGGTCCAGCTCAGTCAATCCATCGCTGATCAGGACCGCTGATGGCCTGTTCTCCGACAAGGTGGCGCATTTTCACATCCGCAAGATCTTTCGGCCGCGCACCTACGTCTACATGGGCTTGTGGTCGCTGATCGGCCTCGGCCTGCTCTATTCGCTGCTGACGCGCGATCGGCTCGAACTGAACGTATTGCATGATCGCAATCCCCAGTTCGTCACGCTGACCGACGGATCCATCCGCAATGGCTATACCGTCAAGCTGCTCAACATGATCCCCGAGCCGAGGACGATCGTCGTAACCATGCAGGGCCTTGAAGGCGCTGACATGGTCGTCGTCGGCGACGACATCCCCGCAGGCCGTTCCTTCGCCATTCCGGTCGAACCCGACCGCCTGAAAATGCTGAGGGTCTTCGTTCGCCAGCCGGCGGACCAGATCCGCGCTCCGGCACAGACCTTCAAGTTCCGCGTCGAGGACAGAGCCAGCTTTGAGTCGAACGAGTACACCGCCACCTTCAACGCGCCGGAGCCCCTCAGATGACTGCCAATGTACAAAAGCCTCGTGAATTCACCGGCAGGCACATGCTGGTCATCATCCTGGCCTTTTTCGGCGTGGTCATCGCAGTCAATCTGACCATGGCAACGCTCGCCAGCACAAGCTGGACTGGCCTCGTCGTCGAAAACACCTATGTGGCGAGCCAGCAATTCAACAAGAAGGCCGAGGAAGGACGGGCGCAGGCAGCACTTGGCTGGACCGGCAAGCTGACCATCGCATGGGGCGAAGTTCGCTATGGCCTCGCCGACGTCGCCGGCAAGCCGGTTCCCTTGCACGGCGTCAAGGTGCTGTTTCGCCATCCCGCGTACGAGAAGGAGGACAAGTCGGTCACCCTCGCACCCGCCTCGGGCCAGGAATTCGCAGCCCAGCACATGCCGAAGGACGGCGTCTGGATTGTCGAAGTCGACGCCGACGCCGGTCTGGACAAACCGTATCGCGACGTCCGCCGGATCATGATTTCCAATGGAGCGCTGCAATGAGTTGTTGTGCACCGGGCGCCGAAATGGCGCTTGATCTGGTCAACACCGGATCGGTCCTGCCGTCCAGCCAGGAGATCAGGCTGGCGAGCCGATCGCTTGGCGATGATCTTCACCAGACCGATCTTTCAGTACCGACGGTTCATTGCGCAGGCTGCATCCAGACGATCGAGACGGCGCTGGGAAAGCTCGATCGCGTCGAGAGCGCCCGCGTCAACCTGTCGACGAAACGGGTCTCTGTCCGGTGGCGTGGTGACGAGGTCCCACCGTTCGTCGTCGCGCTTGGGCGGCTAGGCTACCAGGCGCATCTCTTCCCTTCCGAGGTCGGCGACAAGGACAGGACGTTATCGGATTTGATCCGCGCGGTCGCGGTTGCCGGCTTTGCGGCGGGCAACATCATGCTGCTTTCGGTCTCGGTCTGGTCCGGCGCCGAAGGTGCTACCCGCGACCTGTTTCACTGGGTCTCGGCGCTGATCGCCATTCCTGCCCTCGCCTTCGCCGGCGGCATCTTCTTCCGTTCGGCCTGGAATGCTTTGCGCCATGGCCGCATGAATATGGACGTGCCGATCGCGGTCGGTGTTTCGCTCGCCTACGCCATGAGCCTCTACGAGACGATCAACCATGGCGATCACGCCTATTTTGACGCGTCGGTATCGCTGCTGTTCTTCCTGTTGATCGGCCGCACGTTGGATCACGTGATGCGCGAACGTGCCCGGACCGCTGTGAAAGGCCTGTCCCAGTTGGCCGCACATGGCGCCATGGTGCTGCGCAGCGACGGCGCGCGCGACTATTTGCCGGTCGGCGAGATCGAACCAGGCATGCGGTTGTTGATCGCAGCCGGTGAGAGGATCCCCGTCGACGGCAAGATCATCCAGGGAACGTCGGATCTCGACTGCTCGCTGGCCTCAGGCGAAAGCACGCCGAAAAACGTGGCGCCGGGCGAAGCAGTTCAGGCCGGCGTGCTCAATCTTACCGGCCCGCTGACGATTGAGGCGACAGCCGCCGCGAAGGATTCGTTTCTGGCGGAAATGGTTCGTCTTATGGAAGCCGCAGAGGGCGGCCGCGCGCATTATCGCCGGATCGCCGATCGCGTTTCAGCGCTCTATGCCCCGGTGGTTCATCTCACAGCCTTCGCGACGTTCCTTGGCTGGATGGCGGTGACCGGCGACTGGCACCGGGCGATAACCATCGCCATTGCCGTTCTGATCATCACCTGCCCGTGCGCGCTCGGCCTCGCCGTACCGATCGTTCAGGTGGTCGCCGCGCGGCGCCTGTTTGAGAACGGCATCATGGTAAAGGACGGTTCTGCCATGGAGCGCCTGGCGACGATTGATACAGCGGTGTTCGACAAGACCGGAACGCTCACGCTCGGCCAGCCCCGGCTGGTCAATGCATCGTCGATCGATCCGGCCATGCTGGCAGTCGCGGGAGACATGGCTACGCATTCCCGCCATCCTTTTTCAAAGGCCATAGCCGGTTTTGCCCATCCCGGCGGGCAGTACAAATTTGATGCCGTCACCGAGCATCCAGGGTTTGGAATCGAAGCCACTGGAGCCGGAAGCACCTGGCGGCTAGGCCGACGCGGATGGGCTGGATGGAGAGCCCGGACCGGTGGTGAAGGCAAACATGGCGGAACCGTGCTGACAAAAGACGGGTTCATTGTCGCGACCTTCGATTTTGAGGACGCGCTGCGCGCAGACGCCAAGGCGGCGATCGGGCAATTGAGCCATGCCGGGGTGTCAGTGGAAATGCTGTCGGGCGATACTGCGGGTGCCTGCGGTGAAGTCGCAGAAATGCTGGGTGTCAAGGACTTCGTTCCGTGCCTGCTGCCATCCGGCAAGGTCGAGCGCATCGAGACCCTGGCGAAAGACGGACACAAGGTTCTGATGGTTGGCGACGGCCTCAACGACACGCCGGCGCTCAGCGCGGCGCATGTCTCGATCGCTCCAGCTACCGCCGCCGACATTGGCCGCAATGCCGCCGACTTCGTATTCCTGCGCGAAAGCCTTCTGGCAGTGCCTCTCGCGCTGGACGTCTCGCGCAAGGCGGGACACCTGATCCGCCAGAACATCGCGATTGCGATCGTCTACAATGCGGTGGCAGTACCAATCGCCATCCTCGGGCACGCCACGCCTTTGTTAGCGGCGATTGCCATGTCTGCCTCATCGGTGCTTGTTATTGGAAACGCATTGCGCTTGCACGGCTTCGGGGCGAATGCGACGCTGCAAGTTATTCAAAAAGTCGGACGCTCCGCAGTCAGCTATTCGGCATAATCCTCGTGACGACGTTGCTCTATCTCATACCAGTGGCCCTTTTTCTGGGTGCACTGGGTGTGTCCGGCTTCGTCTGGGCATTGCGAAGCGGTCAATACGAAGATCTCGACGGAGCCGCCGAGCGGATACTAATTGATCGGGACGACAAACCGGAACGCTGATTTCAATCCGCTGTGCATAAGATGCGCGGATCGCGCTCGTCAGTCGAGCCGGCTCGGTCGGGAACAAGCTGTCCATGCTCCATGCTCCATGCTCCATGACCATCTTGACCTAAGCTGCACACTACATTTGTGAAAAGCCTCTGTCGTGCGAAGGACTGCCTCCCATTGCACCCAGTATGAGGCGGCTGATGCCACGAGAGTACCTCGCGTGGCCGGACGAGAGCTTGGCCATGTGCGCACGGGTTCCAAAGTGGAACGTCACGGTCGATCACCTGACCGTGAACCGCCAGTGCCGATTGGTCATGTCTGGCTGATCCAGATCAGGGTCATACTCATCGGTGTGTTCTATTGACCAGTCTTCGACGGAGAAATGCATGACTTACGGAAAGATTGGTCGTCATTATCAGCACCTTCACGGTTCTGGGTTTTCTGTCGTGTGGTCGGCCATGCCTTGTGCTTACGGCGCAGCCATTAGCTGACCGGCGTCGTGTGTATCTCGCTTGCTGGCTGACCATCCGCGTGGCTGCGCGGACACGGGGGCCGATCAACAGCTTTCGCCTTTGATGGGTTGTGTGCGTCGAAAGTGGCCTTCTTTGGGCTGACTTCGTAGAAATGTTCCAGGGCTCGCATCCAGCGCCGAAGATCCTCGTGATGTCAACGTGCTGCGGAGCATCATCGGGGTTGGGACGTGCGTTTTCGAGATCGATCAACCGTCCGAAGTTGATCATTGGTTCGAGTGACGCGCGCTATTTCGACGACTATGTCGCCGCGTGGGCTTTGCTCTATCGGCGACTGAATTGCAAGGACATCGACATCGAAGCCATGCAGCAGGTTCTTGATGAGATATGCGCGGTCGTGGATAAAAGTTTCCGCTACCTTGGCTGGGATGACGAGAGAGAGCGCTACGTTCGATACCCTCGCAAGAGAGCCCGCTTCGACGTCGTGGAGCGTGAGTAGTATGCGCAAGGGTTCCAGGTGGAATGTGGCGATCGATGCGGCGCGGCCGTGGCTGACCAGCGTCGCGAGTGTCTCGCTTGCTGGCGGCGATCTGCGCGGCTGCGCGGCCAAAGGGCGGGATCGGTTAGCCGCATCCACCTCTGAGCGCTTTGAGTGCTTCGTTGCCGATCGATGCGAATCTCCCGGCCCAGCGCCTTTAGGCAATGCGGCGGCCACGGAGCTCATGTCACTCGGCTCAGTTCCACCGTTACACGAGGATAGGCGACCGGATGGCGGCACGCTGATGGGCTCTGACGATAATTTTGACATCGTTGTCGTTGGAGCCGGCCCGGTCGGCCTTTCGTTCGCTGCGTCGCTTGCCCAAAGCGAACTCAAGGTGGCAGTTGTTGAACAGAACACATTCGATAGTCTGGCGAATCCGGCTTTCGATGGTCGCGAAATCGCGCTGACCAACGCTTCGATCAGAACCCTTCGCGAGCTCGGCGCCTGGGATGTCATCCCGGCTTCGGACAAATCAGCACTTCAAGGCGCGCGCGTGCTCAACGGCTCGAGCGCATTCGCTCTTCGTTTCGATCCTCCCAGCAACTCTGGAGAACCGCTGGGGGTTTTGGTTCCAAATTGCCGGATCCGCGAGGCGCTGTTCAAAATCGTCCGCTTGCAGGATCGCGCCCGGCTGTTGTGCGGCCACTCGGTCGTCGATGCAACAAACAGCCAAGAAGGAGCAGTCGTAACGCTCTCTAATGGCGCGCGTTTAACTGCTCGGCTGGTTGTTGCCGCGGATTCGCGTTTGTCCGCCACGCGTGATCTGCTAGGCATCGGCGCCGATATCAACCGGCTTGGCCACTCGATGCTGATTTGCCGAGTGAGGCACGAGCGCGCCCACCACCAGATCGCCATCGAATGGTTCGATCACCATCAGACGATAGCGATGTTGCCCCTCGCGGAGGGCATGTCGTCGCTGCTGCTCACATTGCGCTCAAACGAGGCCTATAGACTGCTTGCCTTCGATGATGATTTGTTCCTGTCGGAGTTGACGAAACGGTGTCGAGGGCGCCTTGGAAAAATGACCTTGGCAAGCAAGCGCCACACCTATCCGCTGGTCACGACCTGGGCGCACAAATTCCGGGCGCCGAGCGCCGCACTCATCGGCGACGCTGCCATCGGCATGCACCCGGTGACCGCTCACGGATTCAACATCGGTCTCAGCAGCCAGAAGCAACTCGCCCGTGGAATCATGACTGCGTGCCGCGACGGCCGCAATGTTGGCGACCCCGACATGCTGCATATATACGAAAGGCGGCTGCGCCTGTCGGCGGCGCCGCTCTACCATGCAACGAACATATTGATTGGACTCTACTCCAGAGACCACCTGGCGGCACGGCTTGCAAGGCATCTGGGGCTTCGCTTTGCCCAACATGTTCCCCTTGTCCGGCATGGGATATCGGCGGAGCTCCAGCGGTGATACTGCACCAGCAGTCGCATTTTTGCGCGTGCTGGGCGAGCGATGGGAGAGAGTGCATGATGCACCGGAGTAATCCTGCTCCCCGACGCTGATCTCCGATTGAAGAATTAACCCGTCCTTCAGGGGGGCTGCATAGGCTGCGGACAAGCAGGAGTAAGCAAGCTGACCCGTCCAGCCTTGGAAAAGAAGATCCGCTGGAGGCGAGAATCCTTCAGGACCAGCTCGCTGATCTGAGGGCAGGCCTTTTCGTCTCAATGCCGATAAGCATTGTGCTGTCCGGGCTGATTTTGACCGTGCAGGCCCTTTCCGGGAACGGTCTTGCTGGCGCGGCCTGGTTTTCGGTCGTTAATGCGATAAATGCCGCCCGCCTTGCACTCGCCCGTCATCAGCTGAAGGAACCCGGAGTCCAGGATGATCTGACACGGGTTTGGCTGCGGCTTCGCTGGTTTGGCAGGCTTGCTCTTCTGGCGGGATTCACCTGGTCATTCCTTGCCATCCTAACGGCTGGATACACGACGTCTCAAGCATCGCTGCATCTAATAATTCTGGCGGGCATTTCAGCTGGCGCGGTCACGTACGGCAGCTCATATGCTGCGGCAGCGATATGCTTCATCACACCGCCACTCCTCATTGCCGCCGCATGTTTGCTGACGAAGGGAGCCCCGGAAAACTACATTCTGGCTTTTGCCGTCCTGCTTTTCGAGGGCGGCCTGGTTCGATCCTCGTTCGTTGGACAAGCGCGCTTCCGTGACGCGAGCCGCCTGAGACATCAAGCCGAGCGGCTTGCCGCGGAAATGGAGCGCAATTCCAGGGAGGACCATCTTACCGCGCTCCTCAACAGGCGGGGCCTCGAACATGCAATCGATCAGTTTGAGAACACCGATGGACCCTTTGTGGCCATGCTGATTGATCTGGACGGGTTCAAATCTGTCAACGGTACCTACGGTCACAGAACGGGTGACGAGCTGCTTGCCAGGATCGCCCGCCGAATAGAGGAAGAAGCACCGGAGGGCTCAACGCTCGCCCGCATCGGTGGGGATGAATTCGTGCTGGTTTTTTCTTCGCGAAAGAATTCTCCTTCTCCCACCAATCTCGCGTCCAATCTCATAGCCAAGCTTGCTCGCCCCTATCCTGGGATCGCATCCGTCCGCATTGGAGCGTCTATAGGAATCTACTTGGCTGAAAACCCCGGACTGACGGAAATGTTGTTGCGGGCCGACATCGCCCTTTACACAGCTAAGCGCCGCGGCAGGAATGAATTTTGTCTGTTCGGTGCCGAGCTAGCCCGGGAACTGCAACGCCGCCAGTCAATCGAACGCGATCTTCATTCGGCGATAACGATGAGAAGCTTGGTCGCTTGGTTTCAGCCAATCGTAAGACTCGAAACTGAAGCGTCGTCGGTTTTGAAGCCTTGCTAAGATGGTCTCACCCGCTTCACGGTCCCATTTCTCCGCCCGAGATCATGACAGCGGCACGCGAAACTGGAATGCTTCAGCTGCTAACTCAAACGGTATTCGCCGACTGTTGCGCTCTTATCGAGGGCTTGGTCAAAGCTGACCGTCGTGATGTTCGTGTGGCGATGAATGTTTCACCGCGCGAGTTGGAAGCTGGCGATATTGACGAGATGATTCTTAATGGTCTGGCGGCAAAAGACCTCCCTGCAACGATGTTCGACATCGAGATTACCGAAGAAGCCCCAGTGGATCCGGACAGAGTGGATGAAAAGCTCGGCCAGCTTTCACATGCTGGCATTTCTATCGCGCTCGAGGACTTCGGCACCGGTTTTTCGACGTTGGCATCGCTCAAGGACAGTCGGATCAGGAAAGTGAAAATAGATCAGGGCTTCATTCGCGGCTTAGCCAAGTCCCGGGAGAATCGGCTGCTTGTCAAAGCGGTGATTGACCTTGGTAGGACGCTCGGGATCGAGGTCATGGCCGAGGGCGTTGAAACAGAGGCAGATCGGCAAACTCTGTACAAGCTTGGCTGCAGAACCGCGCAGGGCTTCCTGTTCTCTAAGGCAGTGCCTCTCCATTTGGCACTTGATTCGGTAGTAAAAGAGCACGCGAAGGAGTTGTGACCGGCCTCTCCGTCCGTGCTGCTCGCGGAACTTTCATGTGGGGTGGACCTGACGCGCGAAAGCCGTTTCGGACGGTAGAGTTATTACGGGGGCGAAACTGAGCACGTGGTTTGGATAGCAGCAATCCGGTCCACCGGCGCACATGCAGCGGCTTCATACAAGCGTTCAAGTTGCGAGATGAGCTTGAGTGAACGACGTCGGAGAATTGCGTCCCTTGGACGCTGGTTTCGCGGTTCCCGTAGGATTCGATTACGGGAAGCGTTCTTGGCTGCTTCTCGGCTCAGCGCTCATCTGGATGAACAACGTACCCGCGGTCAAGGTTTTCGCGACCTCAACCCAGTCACCATCCCGCAACAGCAGCGGTCGGGTCCTGATCAAGCGCTCAGCCTCAGCACAGGTGCTGGAGCAACGGTAGAGCGCGGAAAACGTGTATCGGAATGCGCTGGCTCACCATAGGAAGCTGCCACGGCATGTCGAATGTCCCCAGGGGGCGGGACCGTTCCCTTGCATTTGTCTCGATGACGGGCTCTCAAAGCTAAAGCCAAGAGAGCTTTATAAAAATCGCACCCGATCGGCTGCGCAACGACGACCAGCTGAGGCCCGATCGGGTGCTAAGGTCGTGCCAAAAAAGGCGCGTCACTGTCGCATTTCTAGCCGGCTTGCGATCGGACGTCATCTCTTGGCGATCGTTGCCCCTTCTCTCAAATGCGCTTAGCGGCGCCGACGGCGAATAGCGCAAGCTTTTCCACCCGTTTCTACTCCACTACCGAGACTCGTCACCAACCTCCTTTTATTCGCTTCCATATGGCCCATCCTGTCTCCAATCGAGGAGGAGCGCGAACATGGGCCAAGCCGTAGAACGTCTCAGTCTCGGGAATTCTTCTGCTCGCCAAACTGCCGTTGTCACCGGCACCATATTTGGCAGGGTGACAGTGAACGACAAGATATCAGGCGTTCTTGTCTGGGCTGAACTATGCTTGCAAGCCATAACCCAAAAATCGCCGATCCCTTTGAATTCGAGCCGGATGAATGGGTGTTTCAAAATTTTTGGCGGTTTTAGGCAGAACCCTCCGATGGCCCGCGTACCGGTCAAGCTTCGTGAGCACTTTAGGTTCGTCGATCAGGCATAGGTTTGTATCCCATGCCACATGCTGGCCGTTTGCCTAGTTCGGAAGCCCTCGAGAGGCGTTGCTCGTCTTGGTATGGCGTCGCCCCTTTTTCCGATCCATCGGCCACGGAGCTAGAATGCTGTCTAGCTGTTGCCGCCTACTTGGTCATCCGGCATGGAGATGCCTATATACCGACCTTCGAAAGGCTGGAATACGAG
>NZ_RZSL01000510.1:0-4441 GCF_003997355.1 Mesorhizobium sp. M1E.F.Ca.ET.041.01.1.1
GCCTCACGGACGGCGTTGTCCTGCGCCTCGAGCTTGGCCTTCACCTCGGCGGCCGGCTTTGGCTCGGCGCGATAGCCGAGGCCTTTGAGAATCTCTTCCATGTCGTCGGCGGTGGCGCCGAGGATCGACATCATCGGCGGCGTCACCATGAAGGCGTGGCCGTCATAGGCGCCGTCCGGACGCTGGCCGAGACCGGGCTTCCAGTTGGTCGCCGGGCGGATGAGGTCGGCCAGCCGCTCCAGTATGTCGACGCGCACGGCGCGGCGCCCGAGATTGCGATAGCCGGCGAGCTTGTAGAAGGTCTTGTCGAAGGCCACGTCGATGACCACCGAGGTGCGGCCCGAAGCCAACGCGTGGACCACGTCGCCGAAGCCGGGCTTGTCCTTGCCGTCGTTCTTCAGCGCCCAGAGCAACGTCACCAGCCCGGCCGGCGCCGGCTTGATCAACGCCGGCACAAAGACATGGTAGGCGCCGAAGCGCACACCGAGGCGACGCAGCGCTGCGCGGCCTTCCTGGTCGAGCGACTTCATTTCCTCGGCGATGTCGCGGCGGTTGATGAGGCCGAAATGCTCGACGAGCTGGAAGGCGATGCCGCGGGCGATGCCGGCGAGCTGCTCGGCATTCTTCAGATCGACCAGCGGCTTCAGCAGCGTTTCGATCTGGAAGTTGACGAAACGCTCGGCGCGGGCCGCGACCTTGTCGCGTGCCGGTCCGGTGAGCTGCTCGTCGGCAAGCAGCACAAGGCGCGGCTTCAATGCCTCGTCGCCGGCCACCAGCGTGCCGATCGGGGCGCCGATCCAGCGCAGGATGCCGTCCGAGCCCAACGCCAGATCGCCGTTGGAGCAGGCGGCGAAGCGTTCGGCGCGTGCCTCGAACTCCGCGCTGAGCGCCTTCTGGGCAGCGGTGCGCACCGCCTTGGCGTCTTCGCCGCCGGCGCTCTGGTCGGCGGTGAAGCGGAAACCCTGCAACTCGCCGACATGATGGCCTTCGACGAGGACGGTTCCGGTTGGGCTGATTTCGGCTTCAGGCATGGTATTTTCTCTAAGGCGCCGCATGAGGACGGAAGTCCTGCGGTCTACGAAGCGTTTCGTCAACCGCTCATGCAGCGCATCCGACAATCTGTCTTCGATTTCGCGCGTCTTTTCCTGCCAGTGTGCCTGATCGGCCAGCCAGCCCGGTCGGTTGGAGACGAAGGTCCAGGTGCGGATCTGGGCAATCCGGTGCGACAGCGTGTCGATGTCGCCATCCGTCGTGTCGGCCCGCCGCACCTGCTCGGCCATGTAGTTTTCGTCGACATGGCCATGGCGCGCAAGGTCCAGGTAGATCGAGGCGACAAGGTCGGCATGCTGGGCGGGCGCGATCTTGCGATAGTCCGGCAGCGCGCAGGCTTCCCAGAGCAGCGCCACGCGCTCCCTGCCGGTGGCGAGCGCCCTGATGCCCTCGTCGCGCGACAGATGCTCAAGCGCCTGGGCATCGACCGCCGGCAATGCCCGGGTCAGCCCTTCGACCGGCGCGTTGGTTTCGATCGAGCGCTTCAACGCGTCCAGGCCGGAGAAATCGAAATCGGCGGTGCGCCACTGCAGCACCTTCACCGGGTCGAAATCGTGCCCCTCGATCTTCTCGACCAGACCCTCGTCGAGCGGATCGACCTGGCCGGTGACGCCGAAGGTACCGTCGCGCAGATGCCGGCCGGCGCGGCCGGCGATCTGGCCGAGCTCGGCGGCGGTCAAATTGCGGTACTGGTAGCCGTCGAACTTGCGGTTCTGGGCGAAGGCGACGTGCTCGAGGTCGAGGTTCAGCCCCATGCCTATGGCGTCGGTGGCAACGAGATAGTCGACGTCACCCGACTGGAAGATCTCCACCTGGGCATTGCGGGTGCGGGGCGAGAGCGCGCCGAGCACGACGGCAGCACCGCCCTGCTGGCGGCGGATCAGTTCGGCGATCGCGTAGACCTCGTCGGCGGAGAAAGCGACGATCGCCGTGCGTCGCGGCAGGCGGGTGAGCTTCTTCGATCCGGCATAGGCAAGGTGCGACAGCCGCGGCCGCGTCACTACCGACACGCCCTTCAGCAGCTTCTGGAGGATGCCGTGCATGGTGGCGGCGCCCAAAAGCAGCGTCTCCTGGCGGCCGCGCAGATGCAGGATCCGGTCGGTGAAGATATGGCCGCGCTCGAGATCGCCGGCGAGCTGCACCTCGTCGATGGCGACGAAGGCCGCATCGGTCTCGCGCGGCATCGCCTCGACGGTGCAGACCGAATATTTCGCGCCGGCGGGGACGATCTTCTCCTCGCCGGTGACCAGCGCCACCTTGTTGGCGCCGACCTTCTCGCAGACGCGGCCATAGACCTCGCGGGCAAGCAGTCTGAGCGGCAGGCCGATGACGCCGGTCTCGTGCGCCACCATGCGCTCGATGGCGAGATGGGTCTTGCCGGTGTTGGTAGGCCCAAGCACAGCCGTCACGTCGCGGCCCGAAAGGATCAACGGCTGGGTGTGTTTGGGCTGGATATTCATCGGCTCGGAAATTTAAGTCTTTCTGCCGCTTGTTGTCGGGAACGCGGCGATGCCGCCGCGTGTGACAGGCGACACATAGGGATTTCAGGCGCGAAGCGAAAGTGGAATGTTTCCCTTACAGACGGTGTTCCGACAGGCAGGGGTCAAAATCCGCTGTCGATTAACCGTTGGAACGAGTCTGGAACGAATCGGCGACGAATCGCTGACTCGTCCTGATTCAGGTTTTGTTCACGGCTATATGTAGATTTTTTGACGATGAGTCTCACCACATGCTGAATCCCGGAGTTGGCCCGTTTCATGCTTGCCTCAGCCGTGCCCTGAAGGGTCGTTAACCTTTGCCGGCGAACGGTCGGAGCCGATCTGAATGCGGCCGCCAAGATTATGAAATTGTTGATCTTTCCTAATCGGCGTTAATCATTTCCGTACCGTTTTCGGCTCTTCGCGTTAACTTTTCGACCAAAGCCGGAACGAATCAGCGACGAATCAGCGATCTGCGAGCTTTCCCGTTTTGTTCACGCCTAGATATGGTGCTGTCCACAGCTTGCGCACCGAAAATTCACAGCTTGTGAACGAGGTTTCGCACAGGGCGCGGCGAGGCCGTTAACCTTTGCGTGCCGAATTGAGGCAAGGTGTCGTGTCGGCGATGGACGACGCAGAAAGAAAAAGGCGGCCCGAGCGTTCAGGCCGCCCCGCAACCGGGACAAGCCTCAGGCGAAATACTGCCCGCCATTGGCGGTGATCGTCGAGCCGGTGATGAAGCCGGCCTCGTCCGAGGCCAGGAAGACGACGCAGCGCGCGATTTCTTCCGGCTCGCCGAGGCGACCGACCGGGATCTGCGGGATGATGCGTTCGTTGAGCACCTTCTCGTCGATGGCCTTGACCATCTCCGTGGCGATGTAGCCGGGGCAGATGACGTTGACGGTAATGCCCGCGCGCGCGCCTTCCTGGGCCAGCGCTTTCGAGAAGCCGATGTCGCCGGCCTTCGACGCCGAATAGTTGGCCTGGCCGGCCTGACCCTTCTGGCCGTTGATCGAGGAGATGGTGATGATGCGGCCGAACTTGCGGTCGCGCATGCCGCCCCACAGCGGATGCGTCATGTTGAAGACGCCGGAGAGGTTGGTATCGATGACTTCCTTCCACTGCTCGCGCGTCATCTTGTGGAACATTGCGTCGCGGGTGATGCCGGCATTGTTGACCAGCACTGACACCGGGCCGAGATCGGCCTCCACCTTTGCGATGCCGGCGGCGCAGGCGTCGTAGTCGGCGACCGACCATTTGTAGACCGGGATGCCGGTCTCTGCCTTGAACTTCGCGGCGGCCTCGTCATTGCCGGCATAGTTGGCGGCCACCGAATAGCCGGCACTCTTCAGCGCCACCGATATCGCCGCACCGATGCCGCGCGATCCGCCCGTGACGATTGCTACCTTGGTCATGTGCTCCTCCCTTTAAAATCGTCTGAGCGAATAGGGAGTAGCGAATAGCGAGTAGAGATCTCATATCCCATCGCGCCGACGTTATTCTTCCCTATTCGCTACTCCCTATTCGCTATTCGCTATTCGCTCAGAGCGCCTCGACGCACAGGGCGACGCCCATGCCGCCGCCGATGCAAAGCGTCGCGAGACCCTTCTTGGCGCCGCGCCGGCGCATTTCATGGACCAGCGTGTTGAAGATGCGGGCGCCTGAGGCGCCGATCGGATGGCCGATGGCGATGGCGCCGCCATTGACGTTGACGATCGACGGATCCCAGCCCATGCCCTTGTTGACGGCGCAGGCCTGCGCGGCGAAGGCCTCATTGGCCTCCACGAGGTCGAGATCCTTGACCGACCAGCCGGCCTTCTCCAGCGCCCTCTTCGAGGCCGGGATCGGGCCCGTGCCCATGATCGCCGGATCGACGCCTGCGGTCGCCCAGGAAGCGATGCGGACGAGCGGGG
>NZ_RZSL01000511.1:0-4440 GCF_003997355.1 Mesorhizobium sp. M1E.F.Ca.ET.041.01.1.1
GACTTTGGATCGGTCATTTTTCTTCCGGCGGCAACCTGAACTTGCTTGCGTCGATGCCGAGATGGGCGCAGAGCGCATCGACCACGACGCCGTGGTCATCCCTTTCAGGCAGACCCGAGACAGCAATGACGCCGACGACGCCAGCGCCCTTGACGGTTACGGGAAAGCCGCCGCCGGCGAGCACATAGTCGGCGATGTCCAGCGCCTCGCCGATCTTGAAGGTGCGGTCGGGCCGCTGCTGCTCCAGCACCATGCGGTAGGTGCTTCTCAGATAGCGTTTCACGACATTGATCTTGCGCCGCGCCCAGTCGGGATTGGAGGCATTCGAACCCGGCATGGCGGCATAGAAGAGCGGTCGGTCGAAGGTCCTGATGTCGACGATGATCGGCAGATTTTCCTTGAGCGCCCGTTCCCGTATCGCCGAGCCGATCTCGAAGGCTGTGGCCTCGTCGAAGGCCGGGAAGACCAGCGCCGCTTCCTGTTTCTTGATCAGAGCGATGTCGTCGGCGGCAGCCATGGCGTTCCCCTGTCAATGTCCGACGCACGCTTTGGCCGATGGCTGACGCCGGGTCAAGCGCGGAGCGCGTGGAATGGCGTTATGCCGCGATGGCGCTCTTTGCCGGCCGGCCCGCCACATAGACCTCGCGCACGGCGCGATCGTCGCCCAGCGTCTGCAGCAGGAAAAGTTCCTCGGCCAGCGTCTCCACCGTCTCCATCCTCAGCCGCATCGCCGGCGTGGCGTAGGCGTCGAGCACGACGATGTCGGCGTCTGTGCCTTCATCGAGCGTGCCGACTTTGTCGGCGACAGACAGCGCCTCGGCATTGCCGCGCGTCAACTGCCAGAAGGACTGGAACGGGTTCAGCTTCTCGCCGTTCAGCGCGATCACCTTGTAGCCCTCGTCCATGGTGCGCAGCATCGAATAGTTGGTGCCGCCGCCGACATCGGTGGCCGCGGCGATCCGGAGCGGCTTTTCGCGGCCGCGGTAGCGCTGGTAGTCGAACAGGCCGGAGCCGAGGAAGAGATTGGAGGTCGGGCAGAACACGGCCACCGAGCCAGACTGCGACAGCGCATCGGCCTCGCGCTCCGAAAGATGGATGCAGTGGCCGAACAGGCTCTTCCGGCCCAGCAGGCCGTAATGCTCATAGATATCGGTGTAGTCGCGCGACCAGGGATAGAGTTCCTGGGTGAAGGCGATCTCGGCGTGGTTTTCGGACAGATGCGTCTGCATGTGGAGATCGGGATGCTCGCGGCAGAGCGCGCCGGCCATCTCCATCTGCTCGGGCGAGGAGGTGATCGCAAAGCGCGGCGTGACGGCATAGAGCTGGCGGCCCTTGCCGTGCCATTCGGCAATCAGCGCCTTGGTGTCGTCATAGCCGGTCTGCGGCGTGTCGAGGACGCCGTCCGGCGCGTTGCGGTCCATCATCACCTTGCCGGCGATGTTGAGCATGTTGCGGTCATGGGATTCGGCGAAGAAGGCTTCGGCGGAAGATTTGTGCACCGAGCAGTAGGCGGCGACCGTCGTCGTGCCGTGGCGCAGCATTTCATCAAGGAACAGCCGCGCGATGCGGCGGCCATGCTGCGCGTTCCGGAATTTCGTCTCTTCGGGAAAAGTGTATTTGTTCAGCCAGTCGAGCAGTTCGGCGCCGTAGGACGCGATGACCTGCATCTGCGGAAAATGCACATGGGCGTCGAGGAACCCAGGCAAGATGAGATGCGGGCGATGGTCGATCGTCTCGACGCCGGTGCCTGCGCGCTTCTTGACCTCGGCATAGGGACCGGCGGCAACGATCTTGCCTTCGTCGAGCAGCAGCGCGCCATCCTCCTCGTAGCGCCAGGCGGCATGGTCGTCTATCGCTTCGGGCCAGCGCAGGAAAGAGAGCGTGCGGCCGCGCAGGAGTTTCGATGTCATGCTTACTTTCCGGCGCCTTCGAACCAGGCGACCAAAAGGGCCCGTTCCTGGTCGGTTATCTGGGTGACGTTGGCGGGCGGCATGGCATGCGCCCGGCCGGCCTGCAGATAGATCTCGCGGGCATGCTCGGCGATGCGCGCGTCGGTGTCGAGCATCACGCCCTTCGGCGCATGGTAGATGCCTTCATAGACCGGCTCCTCGGTATGGCACATCGAGCAGCGGCCGAGCACGGTGTCGCGCACGGCGGCGAAGTGGGCCGAAGCCATGTAGACCTGGGCTGCAGCCGATGCGGCAGAGGTCTTCGGCTCGCCGGTCAGCACCTTCGGCACCGTCGAGAGCCAGACGATGATCATGAACAGCACGGCGGCGCCGAGCCAGGTCCAGGTCGGGTTGCCCTTCCTTGCATGCACCGTGTTGAAATAGTGCCGGATCAGCACGCCGATGATGAAGACCAGCGAGGCGATGACCCAGTTGAACTCGGTGCCGAAGGCCAGCGGGTAATGGTTCGACAGCATCAGGAACAGGACCGGCAAGGTCAGGTAGTTGTTGTGCAGCGAGCGCTGCTTGGCGATCTTGCCGTATTTCGGGTCCGGCTTGCGGCCGGCGATCAGGTCGGCGACGACGATCTTCTGGTTGGGGATGATGACCATGAAGACGTTGGCCGACATGATCGTGGCGGTGATGGCGCCGAGATGCAGGAAGGCGGCGCGGCCGGTGAAGAGGTGGGTGAGGCCCCAGGCGATGAAAACCAGCACGCAGTAAAGCACCAGCATCAGCCCGGTGTCGCTTTTGCCGAGCGGCGAGCGGCACAGAAGATCGTAGACGATCCAGCCGACGCCGATTGTCGCCAACGACAGCAGGATGCCGACCGGCACCGAGACGTTGAGCACGTTGGGGTCGATCAGGAAGAGATCCGCCCCGGCATAATAGACCACGCAGAGCATGGCGAAGCCCGACAGCCAGGTGGCGTAGGATTCCCATTTGAACCAGGTCAGGTGCTCCGGCATCTCGGCCGGCGCCACCAGGTATTTCTGGATGTGGTAGAAGCCGCCGCCATGCACCTGCCATTCCTCGCCGAAGGCGCCGGCGGGCAGGCCGGGACGCTGGCGAAGCCCGAGATCGAGGGCGACGAAATAGAAGGAGGAGCCGATCCAGGCGATGCCGGTGATGACATGCAGCCAGCGGACCGCGAAGCTCAGCCAGTCCCAGAAAATCGCAAAATCCATCATCGAGTCGCCCCTGGGAAATCGTCCCTGCCGGTTGCACGACTTTACGGGCTGGCGCCGAAACGAAAAGAGGCGGGGCCCGCGATGACTTTCAAAAAAAAATGGAAAATACTACGCTCACCACACTGAGCCGTTTGAGAGCCACGACAGCCGCATGGCCTATCTCGACAACATCGCCGTCTTCGTCCGCGTCGTCGAGCTCGGCAATCTTTCGGCGGCCGGTCGCGACATGCGCATCTCGCCGGCGGTCGCCTCCAACCGCATCAAGGAACTGGAGAAGCATCTCGGGGTCAGGCTGTTCAATCGCACGACAAGGCAGTTGATGCCGACCGAGCATGGCACGGTGTTCTACACCGGCGCCAAGCAGGTCCTGGAGGCGATCACCGAGGCAGAAGCCGCTGTCGCCGCTCTCTCCGGCCAGCCACGCGGCACCATCAGGGTGACGGCGCCGCTCGGCCTCGGCCGGCGGCTGATCGCTTCCGGCATCCCGGACTTCCACGACAAATATCCTGATATCGAGGTGCGGCTCAGGCTCTCCGATCACAATGTCGACATCATGAAGGAAGGCATCGACGTCGCCTTCCGGCTCGGCATCATCGAGGATTCGAGTCTCAGGATGCGCGGCATCATGGACTGCGAGCGCGTGCTGGTGGCGGCGCCGAAATATCTGGAAGCGCGTGGCGAGCCGGTCGAGCCGCAGGAGCTGATCGGCAAGAAGCATGACTGCCTGATGCTGCGCTATGCCGGCACGCGCGAATATGTCTGGACGCTGCAGACGCCGAACGGCGTGCAGAAATTCGAGGTGCACGGGCCATATGACACCGACGACGGCGACGTTCTGACAGGCTGGGCACTGTCGGGACGCGGCATCATCAACAAGCCGCGCTTCGAGGTCGAGCCGTTCATCCGCGACCAGCGGCTGAAAGTGATCCTGGCCAAGACGCCGCCGACGCCGGTGCAGCTTGCCGCCGTCTATCCGCACAAGAAGCTGCAGGACCCGAAGGTGCGGCTGCTGCTCGACTTCATGGCCGACCGCTGCCAGCGGCTGATCAAGGATATTCTTGCTGGTAAGTAAGGGCTGGCCGGCAAGTAGGGACTGGTCGGCAAGTGACTGGCTGCTGGCCCAGCCGATCGGGTTGCCTTGCCTGGGGGCGAGCCTAGGTTGGTAGCCGGAACGCTGTCAGGCAGCCGAATGGGCCGCACAATGCATCTTGCCGTTTCGCTCGACATCGCGGCCGCCACGGGGCAGGCCGGGCTGACATTCACAGAGATCGCTGGCTTTGTGCGGAAGGCGGAAGTGGCGG
>NZ_RZSL01000512.1:0-4426 GCF_003997355.1 Mesorhizobium sp. M1E.F.Ca.ET.041.01.1.1
ATTGGCGACGCGGGCGGGATTGGTGGTGAAATCCGGATTGGCGGGCAACTCGGTCAGACCGACAACCGCGCAGAACTTGGCGAACTGGCTGTCATTGCCGACGGCAAGGATGATGTGGCCGTCCTTCACCGGCAGCACCTCGTAGGGCGCGATGTTCATATGGGCGTTGCCCATCTGCACCGGCGACTTGCCAGAAACCAGATAGTTAAGGTTCTGGTTGCCGAGCGCCGAGATCTGGCTGTCGAAAAGCGCCATGTCGATGTGCTGGCCTTCGCCGGTCTTCTCGGCATGGCGCAGCGCCGCCTGGATGGCGATCACCGAATAGAGGCCGGTGAAGAGGTCGGAGATGGCGACGCCCGCCTTTTGCGGCTCGCGGCCGGCCTCGCCGGTGATCGACATCATGCCGGCCATCGCCTGGATGATGAAATCGTAGCCCGCGCGCGGCGCGTAGGGACCGTCCTGGCCGAAGCCGGTGATCGAGCAATAGACGAGGCGCGGATTGATCTTCTTCAGGGTCTCATAGTCGAGGCCGTATTTCTTCAGACCGCCAAGCTTGAAGTTCTCGATCAGCACGTCGGCCGTGGCGACCAGCCGGCGGAGCGTATCGGCGCCCTCGGGCTTGGAGAAATCGATGGCGATCGAGCGCTTGCCGCGATTGCAGGAGTGATAATAGGCCGCCGACAGGTTCTCGCAGTCATGGCTCATGACGAAGGGCGGGCCCCATTTGCGGGTGTCGTCGCCGCCGTCCGGGCTCTCGACCTTGATGACATCGGCGCCGAGATCGGCGAGCAATTGTCCGGCCCACGGCCCCGCCAGAATGCGGGCGAGTTCGATAACGCGGATGCCTTTCAGCGGAGGTTCGGCCATGGATCACCGTGATGGGGTCGAAAGCGCAGCCTAGAATCTTGCTTGTGCATGTCGTTATCCCAAACCGCTGCGCACTTTTGGGCGACATGCACTATCAATCGTAGCCAGCTCTGTCACGACTCATGCAGTAGGCCACGCCGGTCACGCCTTAAGCACGCTGTCAGCCCATGCAACGAAATCGCTCATGATGATGTCGCGGTTGATCTCGTTCAGGCTTTCGTGACGGGTGTCGGCGTAAACCTTTGAAACCAGATTCGAAAAGCCCATTCTGTCCATGCGCCGGGCGAGGTGGTGAACCCCTTTGCCATAGTCCGACGCCGGGTCCTTCTCTCCGCCCACCAGATTGACGAAAAGGTCGCGGCGTACGCCAGCGAAGCTGGAATCCTTGCCGGCGTGCTGGGCCATGCCGACCACGTCGCGCCACATCGAGATGGAGGCGTCCCAGCCGCAGAGTGGGTCGGCGATGTATTTGTCGACCTCGACGGGGTCGCGCGACAGCCAGTCGAACAAGGTCCGATGGTTGGGCACGGCCTTGCCCCAGGCCTGGAAGGTCAGCCTGGGCAGCAGGCGCGAGGGCACGTCGGAGCCCAGCCGCATCCGTTCCCAGCCGAGGATGCCCAGCGCCAGCTGGCCGAGCAGGCCAGCTGAGAAATTGCCGTTCCAGATGGCGGCGGCATGGATGCGATCGGAGTGCCGGAGCACGAAATTCAGCGTGATCGAGGCGCCGAGCGAATGTCCAAAAGCGATCACCGGCAATCCCGGATGCTCGACGGCGATGAGGTCGTGGACGGCGCCGACGTCGGCGATCACCTTGGCGATGCCGTCGACGTCGGCGAACCTGCCGAGCGGCGCATCGGGCGCCTTTGTCGCGCCATGGCCGCGATGGTCATGGGCATAGACATGGAAGCCGCGGTCCCCAAGGAAATCGGCAAAGCGGGCGTAACGCGCGGCATGCTCGGCCAGACCGTGGTTGATCTGGACAACGGCGCGCGGATTTCCGCCGGCATGTTTCACATAAAGGTTGAGGTCGGCCCCGCTCGGTGAGGCCAGCCTGGTCTGTTTGTCGAATGGCATGTCTCGCTCCCTTCGCGACTGATGGGCGAGGGTTTCGGCGGCGTCAAGAGAGCGATCGACCATGGTGCAATAAGCGCAGGGGCCGAAGGCGTTCACATGGGGATTATTTTCGCCTGGCGAAAAAGATCGTAATTCTGACACTTCGCCTGTTCTAGTGTGACGAATTCAATACGGTTCAATGATCGCCGGGAGAGCGGGAATGCGGGTTTGGGCATTGTGGGGTTCGGTCGTTTTGGCTCTGGTTGGCGCCGGCGTGGCGCGGGCCGATGTGAAGATGAGCGGCACCTTCGTGGCCGACAGCGCCTGTCCGGCGACGCAGGCGATCAAGAGCGGCAAGAATCCCGGCAACGTGTCCACCGAAGCGGGACAAAGCTATCAGCTTCTGGCCGGCAACAAGGACGAGCCCACGCATTATCTGATCCAGGTGCCGGGCGCCGATCCGGAACGGCGGTGGGTGAAGATCAGTTGCGGCCATATCACCGGCGGCAGCGCCGCGACCGCGCCGGCGCCCGCAGGCCAGACCAAGCCGTCGCAGCCTGCTTCAGGCAAGCCTGAATATGTGTTCGCGCTGAGCTGGCAGCCGGCCTTCTGCGAGACCAAGGGCAGCAAGCCCGAATGCAAGGCGCAGAACCCCAGTGAATTCGACGCTTCCCACTTCACCTTGCACGGGCTGTGGCCGCAGCCGAACGGCAATTTCTATTGTCAGGTGCCGGCTGGCGACAAGGCCAACGACAACCCGGCGCATTGGGCGGATCTGCCGCCCGTCGATCTCGATGCCAATACGCGCGCCGAGCTCGACCAGGTGATGCCGGGCACGGCTTCCAAGCTGGAGCGTCACGAGTGGATCAAGCACGGCACCTGCTACGGCAAGAGCCAGCAGGAGTATTTCGCCGACGCGCTCAATCTGATGCGCGCCGTGAATGCTTCGCCGGTGCGCGACCTCTTCAACAAGAACATCGGCAAGCAACTGACGTCGGATCAGATCCGCGGCGCTTTCAACCAGGCCTTCGGCGCCGGCGCCGGCGACCGTGTGCGCGTTTCATGCCTGGTCGATCCGTCAAGCGGCAGGCGGCTGATCGGCGAGCTGACGCTCGGCCTCTCCGGTCCGATCAGTCCCGACAGCAAGCTCGCCGACCTGCTCATGGCGTCGGCGCCGACGGGCAAGGCCGGTTGTCCGAAGGGCACGGTCGACGCGATCGGATTCCAGTAAGAACTCAGCAGCCGAATTTTGGCTTCGAAGTCAGGCGGTCTTCGGGGCCGCCTCGCGGATGACGGCGTCGCTGCCCGGTTCGCCGATCACGCGGTCGCGGCCGCTCGACTTGGCCTTGTAGAGGCGCTGGTCGGCAAGCGCGAAAATGTCGGCCAGGCAACGCGTCGTCTCGCTGACGGTGGACACGCCGGCGCTTACGGTGATGTTGAAGCGGCTGGTATGGGCCGAGGTCTTCACCGCGTTCCTGATAGCTTCGCCGAGCAGCCTCGCCAGCGCATGCGGCTGCGGGCAGAGGATCGCAAATTCCTCGCCGCCGATCCTGAACACCTGATCCGCGTTGCCGGCAGTCTCGATCAACAAGGCGGCCATCGACTTCAGCACCTTGTCGCCCTCGGCGTGGCCGAACCGGTCGTTGATCGATTTGAAATGGTCGACGTCGACGATGAGCAGGCTGAGCGGCTTGGCGGTCCGGATCCCCGCCGCGACAGCCGCCTCGCCGTCGGCATCGAAGCTGCCGCGATGGAGCAGTCCGGTCAAGCCATCGCGGCCGACATGCTTGACCAGCGCCTCGTAGCGTTCGCGGTAGGTGAGCGTATCGAAGATATCGGAGAGCCCGCGCGGCAGCGTGATGTCGTGATCCTCGACCCATCTCAGATAGGCGACGAGCATGCCGCTGTAAGCGAGCGCCGCGACCATCTTGGCGAACCAGCCGCCGAAGAAGACCGAGATCGGCGCGCCGGCGACGAAATGCAGCGCGGCGAAGAAGCCAGCCTGGTCGAATGTCAGCACGCAGGCGACGCAGGCGAGGATACGGGCGAAAGGCAAGTGGCGCAGATAGGCGCCGAGCTTCTCGTAGAGCAGGATGATCAGGATGGCGTCGACGAAGAGCAGCGAGGTTCCCCACACCATCAGCCAGCCCATTTCATCGATGAAGCCGATATCGGGGACCCGGCCGTCGGGAAGCGGCGAAATCGCGTGCAGGCGCAGGACGAGCACCAGTCCGATCAGCAAGCCATTGCCAAGCAGCAGGCCATAGATCGGCTGGCGCACGGTCGCCGCGTCTTCCTTCATGTAGAGGAGAAGCAGCATCACCAGCTTGCCGGAAAACATCACGGCCGAGCCTGGCGAGACCATGCCGAAGGGCAGCGCGACGTAGAAGGCGCTGGCGAGATAGGTTTCGAGGAAATGCATGACGCCGAGCGCGCAGACGAACACGCCGAGCCCGATGCGGCGCCTGAAGCGGAAGAGCGTGACCATGGCCCCGAAATAAAGAAC
>NZ_RZSL01000513.1:0-4405 GCF_003997355.1 Mesorhizobium sp. M1E.F.Ca.ET.041.01.1.1
GGCAAGCACCGTCGCCACGAACTGCTTCATTTCATCCGAAGCGGGTGCGCCGGTGCTGTCCTGCGAGCCGCTGTCGTCCGTGATCTGGCCCCCGCCGCCCGGTACCAGACCGCCGCTGCCGTCACCCAGGATCTGCGACGGATCGAAACCGAAATACCATCCGGCAAGAACGACCAGGATGACCAGGATGATGCTGGAACCGCCGCCGGCGCGGCCGCCGATCGGAATGCGAAACTGGCCAGGGCTGCCGCCTAAACCACCGCCGAGCCCGCCGCCACTGTCGCTGCGCTGGTCCTCGATATTGTCGCTCTGGCGACGGCCTCTCCAAAGCATGGCAACTCCTCGCACCACGAATGTCCTGGAAGGTCCGGCCCGCTACCGCCCCCTCGGCCAACAATTATCGCAATGGATACGTCAAGTCACAGCATTTTTCGCGCTGCGGCATCGCAACGTCGCGCTCCGCAACCGATCCTTGTCTCCGAGCTCCCGGGCTCAACGGGCTGAGGTCATCGCCCTGCGAAAAGCGTCCAGTGTCTCGGCGCTGACATGGTGCTCTATGCCTTCGGCGTCGATCCGCGCCGTCTCGGCGCTGACGCCCAGCGAGCGCAGGAACGCTTCGACCGTCTGGTGGCGGATGCGGCTCTCCTCGGCGACCTTCCGGCCGGTTTCGGTGAGGAACACGCCGCGATAGGGCTTTCTGGACACCAACCCGTCGGCGCAGAGCCTGGTCAGCATTTTCGCTACGGTGGGTTGCGCGACGCCAAGCCTGGCCGCGATATCGACCTGACGGGCCTCATTGCCGTCCTCGATCAAGTCGGCGATCAGTTCGACATAGTCCTCAACGAGCGCGCTGCGGCGCGCTTCGCGCGTCTGCCGGAACCCTTCCGAATGGATTTCGGCATCGGGAAGCGGCTTTTCGCGTCGAACCGGTCTGTTCCTCAGCGCCAATACGCGCTCCTCCTCCTTGGTCGCCCGAAGGCTGAATCGGGATCGCATTCATAACACGAACCCTGCTGGTCCGGCCGTTTATTTGCATTCCCGCTCACGTGCAACCGGCCCTTCACGCCGCCGGATAAAAAGCACAAACAATGAAATATAGCCTATTGCATAATGTTGAGCCATGGCATAGATAAGGCGCATCCTTGATATATTCCAGTGGAAGTCCGTGATGTCCGACGCAGAAGCCGTGTCTCGTTCCTCGTGGCAATTTGCCCGCGCCGATGAGGGCGAGCAGCCCAGCCTGCGCGAGGTTAACGCCACGATCGCAGTGCCGCAGACCGGGATGTGGCTCCGCCGCCTGTTCGCCTTCATGGGTCCGGGCTACATGGTGTCGGTCGGCTATATGGACCCGGGCAACTGGGCGACAGACCTCGCCGGCGGCGCGCAGTTCGGTTACACGCTGCTTTTCGTCATCATGCTGTCGAACCTGATGGCGATCCTTTTGCAGGCGCTGGCCGCGCGTCTCGGCATCGCCACCGGCCGCGATCTTGCGCAGGCCTGCCGCGCCTACTATCCGCGCCCTGTCAATTTCCTGCTGTGGGTCGCCTGCGAGTTGGCGATCATTGCCTGCGACCTTGCCGAGGTGATCGGCACGGCGATCGCGCTGCAGCTTCTGTTCGGAATCCCGTTGATCGGCGGCGCCCTAATCACCGCGCTCGATGCCTTCCTCGTGCTCCTTCTGATGAACAGGGGCTTCCGTTACCTCGAGGCCTTTGTCGTTGCGCTGCTGATCATCATCTTCGGCTGCTTTGCCATCCAGATCTTCGTCGCCGCGCCGCCGGCCGGCACGATCCTGCATTCGATGTTCGTGCCGTCGTCGCAGATCGTCACCAACCCGGCGATGCTCTACATCGCCATCGGCATCATCGGCGCCACCGTGATGCCGCATAATCTCTACCTGCACTCCTCGATCGTGCAGACCCGTGCCTATCAGCGCACCGACGCCGGCAAGCGCGACGCCATCAAATGGGCGACGACGGATTCGACCATCGCGCTGATCCTGGCGCTGTTCGTCAACGCCTCGATCCTGATCGTCGCGGCCGTGGCCTTCCACGGCACCGGGCACCAGGATGTCGCTGAGATCGGCCAGGCTTTTGAATTGCTGTCGCCGCTCTTGGGTTTGAGCATCGCCTCGATCCTGTTCGCGATCGCGCTGCTCGCCTCCGGCCTCAACTCGACGGTCACCGCGACGCTCGCCGGCCAGATCGTGATGGAAGGCTTCCTGCGCCTGCGCATCCCGCAATGGGCGCGTCGCTTGTTGACGCGCGGCGTCGCCATCGTCCCCGTCGTGATCGTGACCGCGTTCTATGGTGAAAAGGGCACGGCCCAGCTTCTGGTCTTCAGCCAGGTCATCCTGTCGATGCAGTTGCCGTTCGCCGTGGTGCCTCTGGTGCAGTTCGTGTCGGACAAGAAGAAGATGGGCAATTTCGCCATCCCGCGCGGCATTGCTGCGCTCGCCTGGATGGTCGCGGCGATCATCCTGGCGCTCAACTTCAAGCTGCTTTACGACACCATCGCCGGCTGAGATGGAACCGCGACATCCGAGCCGGCCGCGCTATCTTCTGGAAGCATGACCGGATCGGACGACGCCCGAAAATTCTACGCCAAGCTGATGGCCGCGCATGCGCGCTCCGTCGATCCCCGTATTGAGGAGGTGTTCGCCTCGGTGCCGCGCGAAGCCTTTCTCGGGCCCGGACCGTGGACCGTCTTTGCCGGCGACGGCGGTTTCAAGACGCCGACCGCCGATCCAAGCTACATCTACCAGAACGTGCTTGTGGTGCTCGATGCCGACAAGGGTATCAACAACGGCGAGCCGGTTCTGCACGCCATGTGGATCGGCAAGGTCGAACCGAAGCCCGGCGAAGCCGTCACCCATATCGGCGCCGGCACCGGCTACTACACCGCGTTGCTGGCGAAGCTGGTCGAACCGGGCGGCAGCGTCACCGCCTTCGAGCTCGAGACCGATCTCGCGGAGCGTGCAAGCCAAAATCTCGCGGCTTACGGCAATGTGAAAGTCATCCAAGGCAACGCAGTCACCAGCCTGCTCCCGCCTTCCGACATCATCTATGTCAATGCCGGTGTCGCGGCCCCTCCCGCAGCCTGGTTGAGGGCGCTCAAACCCGGCGGCCGCATGATCTTCCCCTGGCGTCCGGCCGAGCGCATCGGCCTGGCGGTGATTGTCACGCGCATGGAGCGCGGCTTTGCCTGCCAGCCTTTCATGGGCTCGTGGTTCATCCCCTGCGTCGGCGCCTGGGTCGCCGGACCGGAGGCAAAAGTGCCGACCCGCGAACGCGCCGCCCGCACGCGCTCGATCTGGCTGAGTGAAGACAAGGCGCCCGATCGCACCGCCACCGCCGTCTTCGGCGATGTCTGGTTCTCGTCCCGCCCCATTCGCGCTGACAGCAAGCGATAGAATTTCGCGGGGTCGTGTCGGAAAACGGCCTGATCGTTCGTCCTTGGGTCGAAATCCGGCCGCGACGGCGCGGACCATGAAAAGGAGAAAACAGATGCGCAAGATCATCGCCGCCACCTTCGTCAGCCTCGACGGCGTCATGCAGGCGCCCGGCGGACCGGAAGAGGACCCGGCCGGCGGCTTCAAGTTCGGCGGCTGGACGTTCCATTATTTTGACGAGGTTGCGGGCGCGGCAATAGACGAACTGTTCTCCAAACCCTTCGCGCTGCTTCTCGGCCGCAGAACCTACGACATCTTCGCCGCGTACTGGCCGTATCAGAAAGATCAGATCGCGGATGTCTTCAACCCTGCGACCAAATATGTGGCGACGCATCGGCCGGATACCCTGAGCTGGCAAAACAGCCAGTCGCTTGGGCCGGATATCGTCGCAAGGCTCAGGCAACTCAAACAGGAAGACGGACCGGACCTGCTCATCCAGGGATCGGGCAATCTGATCCAGACCCTGCTCGCCAACGGGCTGATCGACGAGATCCGGCTGATGATCTTCCCGCTGTTGCTCGGCAAGGGTAAGCGGCTGTTCGGCGATAGCGCGATGCCGGCCGCCTTCAAGCTTATCAAGTCACAGGTCTCGAGCACCGGCGTCATCATGGCGACTTACGAGCGCGCGGGCGAGATCCGCACCGGCTCTTTTGCTCAACAGGAGCCTTCGGAAGCCGAGCTTGAACGGCGCAAGAACTGGAAGTAGCGGGCCGAGGCATGCGCCAAGCTGGAGCACCCCTCATCCGACCGAGCTTCGCTCGGCCACCTTCTCCCACAAGGGGAGAAGGGAGAGCTTGGCACATGCCGCTCAGCAAATGTCCAGCGTCGACGATTGGCTGCAACGCCGGCGCGATCTTGCCTTCTCCCCCTGTGGGAGAAGGTGGATCGGCGCGTTAGCGCCGAGACGGATGAGGGGTGTTCCAGCGAGCTGCCTACCTCACGCAGCCTGACGAT
>NZ_RZSL01000514.1:0-4376 GCF_003997355.1 Mesorhizobium sp. M1E.F.Ca.ET.041.01.1.1
GCATGCCAAAGATCAAGGACCCGACGCCGGACACGAAGGTGCGCCTGCGCGGGCTGGCCAATTTGCCGCTGCTGGCCGGCGTCATCGGCGCGATCCTGCTTTCGGCGAGCTGGAAGCCGGGCGTGAGCTTTTCCATCCTCGGCGTCAGCCTGGAGCTGCAGAACCTGGTGCGTGATGCGATCATCCTTGCGCTGGCCTTTCTGTCGCTTCGGGTCTCGTACAAGAGCCACCGCCAGGCGAACGGCTTCACCTGGGGCCCCATCGCCGAAGTGGCGAAATTGTTTGCCGGCATCTTCATCTGCATCGTGCCGGTCATCGCCATCCTGAGGGCAGGTCACGACGGCGCGCTGGCACCGCTGGTCTCGCTGGTCACCTCGGCGGACGGCCAGCCCAACGACCTCGCCTATTTCTGGCTGACCGGCGCGCTGTCGTCCTTCCTCGACAATGCGCCGACCTATCTCGTGTTCTTCGAGCTTGCGGGCGGCGATGCGAAGCACCTGATGACGGAGGCCGCCTCGACGCTCGCCGCGGTCTCGGCCGGCGCGGTGTTCATGGGCGCCAACACCTATATCGGCAATGCGCCGAACTTCATGGTGTTTGCCATCGCCAGGCATCGCGGCTTCAAGATGCCCGGCTTCTTCGGCTACATGGCGTGGTCGGGCCTGGTGCTGATCCCGACTTTTTTGATCGCGGGGTTTGTGTTCTTCGGGTGAGGCGAAGGACATTGGCGCTGCCCTTCATTGTCCTGGGTTCCTCGCCCCCGCAAAGCGGGGGAGAGGTGGCCGCGAAGCGGCCGGAGCGGGGGCTCCGTAGGGCGCTCCCCCTCTCCGTCTCGGCTTCGCCGAGCCACCTCTCCCCCACTTACGTGGGGGCGAGGAACAACCTGAGGCAGTGCCACGCCTTGCCAATTTTCGAGGGCAGCGGCACTTCAGGGCCTCAGCCCACCCCCACATACCGCCGAACCGCCGAAGGATCGGAGCGCAGTTCCTCGACATCGACCGTCTCGCGGTTGCGGCCGTTCTCGATGAAAGAGACGCGGTCGGCTACCGAGAGCACGGCATCGACGCGCTGCTCGACCAGGATCGTCGAGACGCCGAGCTCGCGCAGCTTCGCCACCGTCTCGCGGATCTTGGCGATCATCGACGGCATCAGCCCTTCGGTCGGCTCGTCGAGCAGAAGCACCTGCGGCTCGAGGCACAGTGCGCGCGCCATGGCGAGCATCTGCTGCTCGCCGCCGGAGAGCGTGCCGGAACGTTGCCTGAGGCGTTCCCTGAGCAGCGGGAAGAGATCGAGGACGTTCTCACGCGTCGCCTTGCCCTTGGCTCGCGCCATCAGGCCGATCTCGATGTTTTCCGCCACCGTCATGTCGGCGAACAATCGCCTGCCCTGCGGCACATAGGCAACGCCGGCCTTCGGCACGTCATGCGCGGCGAGCCCGGTCAGTTCCTTGCCGTCCAGCCTGATCGAGCCGGCCGCCGCCGGCACCAGCCCCATGATCGCCTTCAGCGTCGTCGTCTTGCCGGCACCGTTGCGGCCGAACAGGCAAAGCACCTCGCCCTTGTTCAGCACGAGATCGAGGCCGTAGAGCACCTGGACCTCGCCATAGAAACAGTCGAGGCCGGAAATGGTCAGCAGCCCCCTCTCAGTCCTGGGGAGATCAGCCATGGGTCGCTCCGAGATAGGCATCCTGCACTTCAACGTCGGCGCGGATCTGCTCCGGCGTGCCTTCGGCGAGGATCTTTCCCGAATTGAAGACGGTGATGCGGTCGGCAAGCTGCATGACCACCGGCATGTTGTGCTCGATGAGCAGCACGGTGGCGCTTTTGGCGATCTCGCGGACGAGGACGATAAAATTGTCGATCTCGCTGTCGGCCAGGCCTTGCGTCGGCTCGTCAAGGATCAAGAGGCGCGGCTTCAGCGCCAACCCCATCGCGACTTCCAGCAGGCGCTGGTGGCCATAGGAAAGGTGCGCGGCCAGCGTGCCGGCGCGGTCGGCGAGGCCGGTGCGCTCCAGCGCAGCCATGACACCGCTCCTCACCTGCCCCTTCGAGCGGCCGTCGGTCAGCGTCCGCTGCACCGGCAACGCGACATTGTCGAAAGCCGTGAGATTGGCGAAGACGCTGGTGATCTGGAACGTGTAGGCGACGCCGAGGCGAACCCTTTTGTAAGCCGGCATGCCGGTGATGTCGGCGCCGTCGAAGACGATCGTGCCGGAGGACGGCCGGATGCGGCCGCTGAGCAGGCTGACGAAGGTGGTCTTGCCGGCGCCGTTGGGGCCGATGATGGCGCGGATCTCGCCCGGCATCAGCGCGAAGTCGACGCCGTCGATGGCTCGCAACCCGCCGAAATGGCGCGACAGACCCTTGGTGGTGAGCAGCGGCGTCATGGCAGCCATCCCAGCCAGCGCTGGCGGATGCTGCCCAGAATGCCCTTCGGGGCAAACAGTACCAGCAGGATGAGCGCGACGCCGACGATCAGCAGATAGGCCGAGGTGAAGCCGCTGGTGATGTCGGTGACATAGTACATGAAAAGCGTGCCGATCAACGGCCCGAGCGTCGTCGCGGCGCCGCCGAGCAGCACCCACAGCAGGGGCAGGATCGAGTACTGCACCGAAGCGAAACTCGAGCCGATATAGCCGAACAGCAGCGCATAGGCCGCGCCGGACGCGGCGCAGATCGTGCCGGAGAGGACCACGGCGGCGAGCTTGTTGGCGACCGTGTCGTAGCCCAGCATCCTGGTGCGCTCCTCGTTCTCGCGGATGGCGACCAGCACGCGGCCGAAGCGGGAGCGGACGACGGCAAGCGTGATGAACAGCACGACCGAGAACAGCGCCAGCGCGCTCATGTAGCGCACGGTCGGGTTGGTGAGGTCGAACGATGTGCTGCCGAAATTCAACGCGCGCGACGTTTGCTGGATGACCAGGCCCTGGTCGCCGCCGGTCCAGGCGGCGAAATAGAGGATGAGCAGGTAGAAGACCTGCGCGAACATCATGGTGACGATCATGAACGCCACACCAGAGGTGCGCAGCGCGAGCAGGCCGATGACCAGGGCAAGCAGCGCGCCGCAGGCCACACCGGAAATGAAGCTTTCCGGCACGCCCCAGCCGAGATGGTACACCGTCAGCCCGGCGCCGTAGAGGCCGGCCGAGAAGAACATGGCATGGCCGAGGCTGAGCAGGCCGACATAGCCGAAGAGCAGATTGTAGCCCATGGCGAAGACGGCGAGCGTCATGATGCGGGCGAAAAGCCCCTGGTGGTAGTCAGGCAGGACGAAGTTCAGGACGAACAAAAGCGCGATGATCCCGATATGCAAGGCGTAGGTCTTTGCCAGCGAAACATCCTTCATCGCTGAGTGGTCCCGAACAACCCTTGAGGCCGGAACACCAGCACCATGGCGACGACCAGCGTGGCGATGATCTTGGCCAAAGTCGGCGAGAAGAACATCGAGATGATGCCGTCGGAAAGACCGATCAGGATGGCGGCGACCACGGTGCCGCGCAGTGACCCCAGCCCGCCGATGATGACGACGATGAAGGACAGGAGCAACGGATCCTGTCCCATCAGGTAATGCGCCTGGCTGATCGGCACGATCAGCACCGCGGCGATCGCCGCCAGCATGGCGCCGATGGCGAAGACGCCGGCATAGACGCGCTCGACCGGAATGGCGAAGGCCTGCGCGGTCTCGCGATCGTACTGCGTGGCGCGCATGATCAGGCCGATCTTGGTGCGCGTCAGCACCAGCCAGGTCAGCACGAGGAGAATGGCGGAGGCCGCGACCACCGACAGCTTGTAGCCGGAATAGCCGAACCACGGCAGGAGAATGCGGTAGCTGAAAGGCGGCTCGACCGGGCGCGCCTCCGGCCCGTAGAAGGTCAGCGCCAGTTGCTGGATGATGTAAAGCATGCCGATGGTGGCGACGATGGTGCTTTCGGGATTGTAGTTCAGCCGGCGCAGCACCAGCCATTCGGCTGAAAACGCAACCAGCCCGACCAGCAAGGGCGCGATCACCAGCGCAGCGACGAAGCCGATCGCCGGATGGCCCGAGATCGCCGTCGAGACCGCCCAGGCAAGCACAGCGCCAAGCATGAAGAACTCGCCATGAGCGACATTGACGATGCGCATGACGCCGAAGACCAGCGACAGGCCGAGCGCCGTCAGCGCCAGCACGGCGGACGTGACGAGGCCTTCGAGGGCGGCGAGGAGCAGATGGGGTCCGAAGTGCATTACACGCGAACGGATGCGCGAGGCACCCCCCTCTGGCCTGCCGGCCATCTCCCCCTCAAGGGGGGAGATTGGCGGTTCCTGCGAAGGTGGGCACCTTCCGACCTTGGCGATTGGCGAAAACGGAAACAACAGCCGATCTCCCCCCTTGAGGGG
>NZ_RZSL01000515.1:0-4375 GCF_003997355.1 Mesorhizobium sp. M1E.F.Ca.ET.041.01.1.1
ATGGTGCAGATCAGCACCAGCCCGACGACGACGGGCAGCGAGCCGAGATCGCCGGACCGGACGCGGTCGAGAAAGCCCTTGATGGCGCCCTTCGCGCCGCTGCGATCCTTCAGCCGCTCGTCGCTGCGGTCGAGCAGCGCGCCGGGGTTGCGGTCGGAAGCCGTCGTCATGGCCGTTCTCCCTCAGCCTTCACCTCGGCTGTGCGCTTGCCGCGCCTCGACACGGCATTGTCGTCGGCGCCGGTTATTGCGGTCACCAGTTCCTGGTTGGATGCGCCGGGCAGGAAGATGCCGTTGTTGCGGCCGAGCCTCAGCACCACGATGCGGTCGGCTACGGCGCGCACGTCCTCCATGTTGTGGCTGATCATGACGACGCCTAGGCCGCGATCCCGCACGCGCTCGATGAGGTTGAGCACCTCTGCCGTCTGCGCGACGCCAAGTGCCGCGGTCGGCTCGTCGAGGAGGATCACGCGCGGCTCCATCAGCAGCGAGCGGGCGATCGCGACCGTCTGCCGTTGGCCGCCCGACAGCGACGCCACCGGCTCGCGCACGCTGGGAATCCGTGCGGAGAGCTCATTGAGCAGCGTCCAGGCGCGGACCTCCATCGAGACTTCGTCGAGGCGAAGCGGATGGAGCTCACGGCCAAGGAAGATGTTGGCCACGACGTCGAGGTTTTCGCAAAGCGCCAGATCCTGGAAGACGGTGGCGATGCCGAGCTTCAGCGCCGCGGCAGGATTGGCCAACGTCACGGGCTGGCCGTCGAACGTGATCGAGCCGGCGCTCGGCATGTGCGCGCCGGCCAAAATCTTCACCAGCGTCGATTTGCCGGCGCCGTTGTCACCGACCAGGGCGACGATCTCTCCCGCGTTGATATCGAGATCGACATCGGTGAGGGCCGACACCGCGCCGAAATTCTTCGAGATGCCGCGCAGGCTGAGCACCGGCGGGCGGCTTGTCGTGGACGGCGTGTCGGGTATTGCCATGGCCTGTCTCTCTTCCCGCGTTTTGGTCGGTATGTCCGGCCGCCAGGAGGTAGCGGCCGGACACGGCTGTCACCTTGGCGACGTTGCCGAGCATATCGCAGGCGACGCGATTTGGCCGCGTCGCTTCTGGGGACGATGCGGCTGACGCCGCATCGCTCCGGAGACAATGCCGCCTGCGCGGCATTGCTCCTTATTCAATGCCGAGCTTCTTGCAGCCTTCGGCGTAGCGGTCGGTGCAGAGCTGGGCTGCGGTCTGGATCTTCTTGTCGATGATCTCGGCCTTGAGGTTCTCCTGCATCACCACCGCCGGCACGAAGAGCTGCGAGGGCGTGTCGTAGAGCGTCGTCTCGGCTTTCGGAGCCTCGCCCTTGAGGAGCTGCACCGCAACGTTCGCGGCTGCTGCGGCGACGATCTCGCTGGGCTTCGAGATAGTGTTGTACTGGTCGCCGGCAATGACGAGCTGCAGCGCGGCGATCGTGGCGTCGTTGCCTGTCACCGGCGGCACCGGATCGACGCCGGCGGCCTTGAGCGCCGCGATGGCGCCGCCGCCCGTGCCGTCATTGGCGGCCACCACGCCGACGATCTTGTTACCGAAGCGCGAGATCTGCCCCGCCGCCCATTGCTGGGCATTCGAAGGCGCCCAGTTCGGCGTGTCGAACTCGGCGAGCGTCTTGTAGCTGCCGGTCTTGAGGCCGTCATGGATACCGTCCTTGATCAAGCCCGCCGCGGCATCGGTCGGCGAGCCGTTGATCTGCAGCACGCCGACATCGCCGTCGCTCGACACGCCCTTGGCCTTGAGATGCTCGACCAGCGAGGCGGCGATCGCCTTGCCGATGGCCTTGTTGTCGAACGACACGTAGAAATCGGCCTTGGCGTCCGGAATCGGACGGTCATAGGCGATGACCTTGACGCCCTGGGCCTGGGCGTTGTGCACCAGCGACGCCGCCGCCGCGGAATCCACCGGATCGAGCACGATCACCTTGGCGCCCTGGGTGATGACCGAGTTGAACTGTTGCTGCTGCTTGGTGACGTCGGCGTCGGCGTTGAGGTAGAGCACCTTGCAGCTGTCGCAGAGTTTCTTCATCTCGGCGACGAAGCCGGGGTGATCATGCTCCTCGTAGCGCGTCGAACCCTGGTCGGGCATCAGGAACGCGACCGTGGAGCCGGCGATATCCTGCGCATTGGCAAACGTCGCGCCGAGGGCGAGGCTCGAGACGGCCATCGCGGCCGCGGTCAATCTGGACATGTATCTGGACATAAGGTCTTCTCCATTCCCGTTGTTTGATGTAACAGACTCCGCCGCAGGCTGCGGATGTCTGCTCGCGCTGCCCGATCGGAAATCTAGCGAACTCGTGCAGCAGCCTAACGGCTTCCTCCCGCTGGCATGACACGAGGCAATACTCGTCCATCGCTGGTTCGCTTACGCGATCCATCGCTTCGTCTTGGTTCTTGCTTAAGGCTTGTTTCTCCTCCCGAACTCCTTTCTATGCGGCGCGCGCGGCCGCGAAATTGTCCGCAACCAATCGTCTGAACTGCGACGGCGGCATGCCCTTCTCGGCCAGGAACTGGCGGTTGAAGTTCGACAGATTGTTGAAGCCGACCTCGAAGCAGATGTCCGAAATCTGCGCCTCTTCATCGCTCATCAGGATCTGGCAGGCGAGATTGATGCGCAGGCGCTTGATATATTGCAGCAGCGACATGCCGGTGTGCTTGCGGAACGAGCGCGAGAAGGCGCTCGGCGTCTGGCCGGCGATCACTGCAAGGTCGCCCTCATTGAACGGCTGAGTCAGATTCTCGCGGATATAGGCCAGCGCCTGGTTCATGCCCGCCGACATATATCCCGACGGATCCGGCAGATAGTTTTCGCTGGCGAGAACGCGCGGCGCGCTCTCACGGCTGAGCGCCTCCATGATCGACATGAACAGGCTGATCCGGTGCACGCCGTAAGCATGCGTGATTTCCGCCAGCAGCGGCATGACCTCCCTGCTCACGCCCTTGCTGAACAGGACGCCGCGCCGCGACAGGTCGAGCAACGGGGAAACGGCGCCAAGCTCGGGAAAGGTCGTGATCGCGCCGCCGATGAATTCCTCGCTGAACTGGACCAGCCTGCAGCGCAGCGGAACTGACTGGCCTTCCGGAACCTCGCTGATCCAGTTGTGCGGCAGGTTGGGACCGGCCAGCACCAGATTGCCGATCTCGAACTCGCCGATGAAGTCGCCGACGAAATAGCGGCCCTTGGTCGCGACGATCTGGTGCAGCTCGTATTCCGGATGAAAGTGCCAGCGCACCGTATGGTACGGATAGCCGTGCCACTTCACCGCGAACGACTCGCCAGGCCTTATCTGTATGACTTCCAGATCGGGTCCCATGCTTCCTCCCGGAGGCTGTCGGGTGTTTTCAGCCTTCGAACCGCGGCCGTTTGTTTGGCTCATCTAGGGTCAGGATAACGGTCGCCAAGAATGTCCGCCACCTCGCCACGCCGCGCCGACTGATACGTTTTTGACCGTTTTGGGCCACGAAGATCGCATCTTCGAAAATTAGACGCCACGAACATTCAAAGTTGGCGAACGGGGCATGGGCGCGGGAAAAGTTCGCTTCGGGCTACGCTACCGCATTGCACAATTCCGGTCTGGCTGCACAATAGGCGCATGTCCGCCGGTTCGTTGGCCATCCTTGTTATCGACGAGAACCGCATCCGCGCCTCGATCATCGAGGCGGGATTGCGGGACGCCGGCCATCGCCATGTCACGGTGGTCCACGACGTGGCCGGCATTGCCCGGCGCATCGCCGAGATCGAGCCGGACGTCATCGTCATCGATCTCGAAAATCCAAACCGCGACATGCTGGAGAACATGTTCCAGCTTTCGCGCGCGGTGAAACGGCCGATCGCCATGTTCGTCGACCGCTCCGACCAGGCCTCGATCGAGGCGGCCGTCGATGCGGGCGTGTCCGCCTATGTCGTCGACGGGCTGAAGAAGGAGCGCATCAAGCCGATCCTCGACATGGCGATCAGCCGCTTCAATGCCTTCTCGAGCATGGCGCGCGAACTGGAGGAGGCGCGCAGCGAGCTCGAGAACCGCAAGGTCGTCGATCGGGCCAAGGGCATATTGATGAAGTCGCGCGGGCTGAGCGAAGAGGCGGCCTACGCGCTTCTGCGCAAGACCGCCATGAACCAGAACCGCAAGATCGCCGAGATTGCCCAGAGCCTGGTGACCGCGGCGGGATTGCTTGGACCGCTGGAGGGCGAATGAGCACGACTGCCTCGCACCAGGTCACTGCCGGCTTCATGCCGCTCTTCGACAGCGCCGTCCTGGTCGCGGCCGACGAGATGGGCTTTGCCGCCCGCGAGGGCATCGCGCTCAAGCTGCATCGTGAGACCTCCTGGGCCAACAT
>NZ_RZSL01000516.1:0-4357 GCF_003997355.1 Mesorhizobium sp. M1E.F.Ca.ET.041.01.1.1
CCGCTAATGCATGTCGCCCAAAAGTGCGCAGCGGTTTTGGGCGAACGACATGCATCAAAACAAAGACTTAAAAGCGCGTCGCCTGAATTCGTTTTGCGCGACGCGCTTTTAAGGCATCAAGCCTTAAGCGGATCAAACCTGGAGGCTCGCTGAGACAAGCCCTCAACCCAGCTCAGCGAGCCCACGTCCCGACACATTACTCACAGGGACGGCTGCCAGCCTCGCGGGCTGGCGTTTTTTCGTAGCGCCCCTTCCGCGCGGCGCGCCTTTTGCGCGCGAAACGGCGGCGGACGCATTGAAAATCTCCGGTTTCGCAATCGGCCCGAGCCCGAAGAAGGGCGCGGCTGTCCTGACGATGGCATCGATGTCGGAGAGTTCGGCCACGAAGCCCAACGTCTCGCGCGCCAGGCCGGGGTCGGCGTAAAGCTCGGCCGGATCGCCCGGCCGGCGCGGCTTGTAGATGACCGGAACCGGCCGTGACGTGATGCGGCCGACAGCTTCGAGGATCTCCTTGATCGAAATGCCCCGGCCGGTGCCGAGATTGACGGCCAGGCTGGCGCCGCCGGCCTCCAGATGCATCAATGCCATGAGATGCGCGCGGGCGAGGTCGCTGACATGGATATAGTCGCGCACGCAGGTGCCGTCCGCAGTCTCGTAGTCGGTACCGAAGATCTCGATCGCCTCGATCATGCCGGACGCCGCCATCAGCACCCTTGGGATGAGATGGGTCTCGGGCGTGTGCCACTCGCCGAGCTCGCCTTCGGGGTCGGCGCCGCAAGCGTTGAAGTAGCGAAGGATCGCGTATTTCAGCCCATAGGCAGAGGCATAGTCCTTGATGATCTGTTCGCCCATCAGCTTGCTGCGGCCATAGGGGCTGATCGGCTTCTGCGACGCGGCCTCGCTGACCGGCAGCGCTTCCGGCACGCCGTAGGTCGCGCAGCTCGATGAGAAAATGACCTTGTCGATGCCGTTTGCCCGCGCCGCATCCAGCACCGCGATCGTGCCGCCGACATTGGTCGCGTAGTAATCCGCCGGCTCGCTGACCGACTCGCCGACATAGGCAAGGGCGGCAAAATGGATGATCGCCTGCGGCCTGTGGGCTTCGATTGCCCGCTGCAGTGAATTGCGGCCGCGTATGTCGCCGACGACCAGTGGACCCCAGGCGACGGCCGTCTGGTTGCCACGGCTTAAGTTGTCGTAGACCACCGGCAGGTAGCCCGCGGCCGACAGCAGCTTGCAAGTTTGGCTGCCGATGAAGCCGGCGCCACCCGTCACCAGAACGGGGCGGCGGGTCGTCATGCCGTCGCCTCCCTGACGGAAGACGCGTGGACTCTGCGCGGGGCGACAGGCCGGCGGCGGCCCAGCAGGGTGTCGAAATACGCCGTGGTATGGGCAAGGCCTTCGCTCAAGGCGACCTTAGGCTCCCAGCCGAGATGCTGTCTGGCGAATGAAATGTCGGGCTTGCGCTGCCTGGGGTCGTCGACGGGCAGCGGCCGGTGCACGATGCGCGAGCGCGAATTCGTATAGTCGATGACCAGCTCGGCCAATTCCATGATGGTAAACTCGACCGGGTTGCCGAGATTGACCGGGTGCAGCGGCGCCACCGGGGCATTCATCAGGCGCAAGAAGCCCTCGACCAGGTCGTCGACGAAGCAGAAGGAGCGCGTCTGCGTGCCGCTGCCATAAACGGTGATATCGTCGCCGCGCAGCGCCTGGACGATGAAGTTCGACACCACGCGGCCGTCATCGGGCTGCATGCGCGGACCATAGGTGTTGAAGATGCGCGCGACGCGGACATCGATGCCGTATGTCCTCGAATAGTCGAAGAACAGCGTCTCGGCCGAACGCTTGCCCTCGTCATAGCAGGAGCGTGGGCCGTGCGTGTTGACGTTGCCGAAATAGCCTTCCGGTTGCGGATGCACCTGCGGATCGCCATAGACTTCGGAGGTGGAAGCCTGGAAGATCTTGGCCTTGTGGCGCCTGGCAAGTTCCAAAAGGTTGATCGAGCCGAGCACGCTGGTCTTGAACGTATGGATCGGATCGGCCTGATAGTGCGGCGGGGAAGCGGGGCAGGCGAGATTGTAGATCTCGTCGACGGCGAAGTCCGCCGGCAACGCGTCGACGATATCGTGCTTGATGCAGGTAAAGGAAGCATCGTGCGCCATGCCAGCGAGATTGTGTCTTTTGCCGGTATGGAAATTGTCCAGCGCGATGACCTCATAACCGTCGAAGAGCAGCCTCTCGCACAAATGCGAGCCTAGAAATCCCGCTCCGCCGGCGACCAGCGCGCGACCGCGATCGGCACGCCTCCGTCCCGAATTGTTGTCTAGATTTAGAACCTTGATGACCCTGCCCATGGCGCCCTCATACCGCACACATTCCCCGTCCGGGCCGGGGCAACGGCGTTGCCCGACCAGGCCAAATCACGGCGATCCCTCCGCATGTGCGGAATCGCCACAACTGATGTGTTTTTTCTGAGTTCGCGGGGTCGTTGCCGTACGGCTATTTGCTGCCGCTTAGCGTCCCTTTGCCCCTAAAGTCGCGATCCACGATTATGGTTGCCACCACCGCGGACTGCTCGCCCAAATTGCACACCCAACGCATACAAAGATATACCTGCGCGCGATGTAGTCAACTAAATTAGAGTTCTATTAACCCCACACGTTTGTGATTGGTTAATCATCAGCCGGCCGCTGTGTGGTTGTCCGCCGGTTCGAAGCGGCTCGGCCTTGCCGGTTTTCGCGTGGTAATGAGCCAAGTGACTGCGGAGCCGGCAAAAGCTCGTCGAACGGCAGCAGCGAAAGCCTCAAGGTGAGCGCCCGGAAACGCGATCCGTTCTAGTCTTTCAGGTTCGGAAGTTGCTTTATGTTGCTCTTCGATCTTCCGATTCTCCGAAGAACAAGCCCGTGAAGAGGAGGAGTTCAGTCGCAAATAGGCACGCGCCTCCAGGACAGCGGAATCCAGGCGCCGCGGCGAGGAAGGACGGACGGCGCCGCTGCAGCTCGAGCATTCCGATGTGGTTTCACGCTCCTCGCAAGGGCGCCACCACTTGGAAGTGCAGAGAAAAGAAAAGCGATTTCAGCAATACAGGATGATGGCCGGATCTCCGGAAACGCTCGGTCGGCCCGCTGAGCGGCGGCATCGCGGCCGTCGCAAGACGACCGCAGGCGTTTCAGCAACGGACGCGGCCTGCGATTTCGCGGGCCACGTCCTTGCGTTGGTGGCTCCGGCATCACTCCCCGCCCATATCCTTCTTGAACTGGGCGAGATCGACCTGCATGCCGTTGAAGATGGTGCTCCAGTGGCGGGTCAAGGCGGCCATGGCGACGGCCTCCTGGATCTCTTCGTCGGTGGCGCCGGCGCGTTTGGCATTCTCGGTGTCCGACCAGACGCAATAGCTGCAGGGGATTTGTGCCGCGACCGCCAGCGAGATCAGCGACTTCACCTTCGGCGGCAGTGCCGTCTTGTCGCTGAGCTCGATGGCCTTGACCTCCGCCCATGCGCCGGGCAGACCGGCCTTCGGGAACTGCTTCACGAACCCGGGTACGCCGCCCATCGTCGACTGGATGTCCTTGATGGTGGCATCGTAGTCGTCGGCGCTCGCCGGCGCCGAGGTCAGCATGGCCGCGAGTGTGCCGGCGGCGGCGATGAGGCAAGCGGAACGAAGGCAGGAATGCACATTTGAGACGATGCGAAGGACGGACATGGTTTTCTCCTCTGGTCTTTGTTAGCCTTACGGTGTAAGGTATTTGGAACGTGAACCTTACAGTGTAAGTTGTCAAGCGACGCCATGGACTCATCGATCAAAAAAAAGCGAACCCGCGGCCGGCTGTCCCGCGAGATGATCGAGGACGCCGCATTCGACGTGATCGAGAGGGAAGGGCTCTCCGGCTTTTCGATGCGCAAGCTCGCCGCTGCGCTCGGCTGCGAGGCGATGAGCATCTACCATCACTTCCCCTCGCAGGCGCATCTCTACGAGGCGCTGGTCGACCGGCAGATGAGCCGGCTTGTGATCCCCGATGACGGCCTGCCCTGGCGCGAGCGGGCCCGTATCGGCATGCAGGAATTCCGCCGCGTCGCGACCGAGCATCCGGCCTTCGCGCCGTTCATCGTCGTCTACCGCATGAACTCGCCGCCCTGTCTTGCCAAGCTCAACGCCATCATTGGCCTGTTCGAGGACGGCGGCTTCGGGGTCGAGCTCAGCGCCCGCCTGTTCCGCGCCGCCGGCTACTATCTGATGGGCGCCATCCTCGACGAGACCGCCGGCTACGCCAAGGGGCCATCGGCGGTCACCACGGTCAGCGACGAAGAATTGGCGCGCGATTACCCAAGTGTCGTGGCGGGTGGCGCCCATTTC
>NZ_RZSL01000517.1:0-4341 GCF_003997355.1 Mesorhizobium sp. M1E.F.Ca.ET.041.01.1.1
CGTCATGAGCGCGCAGAACACCTTCATGACCGCCATCCGCGCTTCCGAGACCGGCGCCTACGAATATCTGCCGAAGCCGTTCGACCTCACCGAGTTGCTCAACATCGTCAATCGGGCGCTGGCCGAGCCGAAGCGGCCGAAGCTCGATTCGCGCGCCGACGAGCAGCCGGAGACGATGCCTTTGGTAGGCCGTTCGGCAGCCATGCAGGACATTTACCGCATGCTGGCCCGCATGATGCAGACGGACCTGACGGTGATGATCAGCGGCGAATCCGGGACCGGCAAGGAACTGGTGGCGCGCGCGCTACACGAATATGGCCGCCGCCGGGGCGGACCGTTCGTGGCGATCAACATGGCGGCGATCCCACGCGACCTGATCGAATCGGAGCTGTTCGGCCATGAGAAGGGCGCCTTCACCGGCGCCCAGAACCGCTCCACCGGCCGCTTCGAGCAAGCCGAGGGCGGCACGCTGTTCCTCGACGAGATCGGCGACATGCCGATGGAGGCGCAGACGCGGCTGCTGCGTGTGCTGCAGCAGGGCGAATACACGACGGTCGGCGGCCGTACCCCGATCAAGACCGACGTGCGCATCGTCGCCGCCACCAACAAGGACTTGCGGACTCTGATCAACCAGGGCCTGTTCCGCGAAGACCTGTTCTACCGCCTGAACGTCGTGCCGCTGAGACTTCCGGCGTTGCGCGAGCGCTCCGAGGACGTTCCAGACCTGGTGCGCCATTTTTTCAAGCAAGGCGCCAGCGAAGGCTTGCAGACCAAGCGCATTTCGGCGGGTGGCATCGAGCTGATGAAGCGCTATCCCTGGCCCGGCAATGTGCGCGAGCTGGAAAACCTGGTGCGCAGGCTCGCCGCGCTCTATTCGCAGGACGAGATTTCGGCCGAGATCATCGAGACGGAGCTCAAGACCGGCGAAAGGCCCGTGGTGCCGGGCGTCGGACCGCTCATCCCCGACGATCTGTCGATCGGCCAGGCGGTCGAGCATTTCCTGCAGCGCTATTTTGCTTCCTTCGCCGGCGAACTGCCGCCGTCGGGGCTTTACCAGCGCATCCTTGCCGAGGTCGAGTATCCGCTGGTGCTGGCCTCGATGACGGCGACGCGCGGCAACCAGATCAAGGCGGCCGAGCTTCTGGGCCTCAATCGCAACACGCTGCGCAAGAAGATCCGCGAGCTCGGCGTCAACGTCTACAAGGCCTCAAGACAAATCTAGACCTTCGATGCCTGCCAGATTCTTTGCCGGCCCCATCTCGTTTGTTCAGCCCGTCAGCCGACGGGCGGAACGCTTTGTTTCTACTTCATATAATTGGTTCAGAGATAGTCTCTGACGGTGTCCGCGATCATTACATCAAGGCTGCTGGCCTTCACGCCGAGGAGATGCTCGGCATCGGAAGAATCGACCAGCAGCGGGCGATCGAAGAGATATTTCATTTCCACGAGCTCATGCATGCCCAGGGCTTCCATCTCGGCGATGGAATAGCAACGCATTGACGCAACCTCCCTTCCGAGCATCGCCGCGGTTCTGCGGATAAGATCGCGGGGCGAAGCGTATTGCGACGGGACATGGAAGGCTCGTCCCCATTCACCCGTGTAGAAGGCTGACGCGACGAGCGTCCGGGCGACGTCCTTGATGAAAGCCCAGGCATGATCGGCGTCGAGGTCTCCCAAGAAGGCGACAGGCTTTCCTTGAACGATGGATGGCAGTGCGAGAAGAGAGAAGTAGGTGACCGCGCCATGCCCCAGATAATCGCTGGAACGCACCTCGATGGCCGGTACGTTGGCTCGAGACACACGCTGCCACATTATCGTCCGAACAGTGCCCTTCCTCGATGTCGGGTCGAGCGGCAAGTCTGAGTGAAGGGAACTATCGGCGTTTTCGCCGTAGCCGTAGAGGTTTCCGAGCAGGATGATCTTCGCATCAACGGCCTCCGCCGCGCGCACCGTGCCGTCGACGATCGGAAAGAAGTCGGTCGGCCACCGGTGGTAGGGCGCCATGGCGCACATGAAGATGGCATCCGCGCCCCGGCTGATGCGTGAAAGTTCGGCGGCATCGGTGGCGTCCGCCTGCCTCGCGCGCACGCCGGGCAAATCGATATCGCTCACGCTCCTGCTTATGAGGACGACATCATGCTCCTGCTCACCGAGCAGGCGCGCCGTCTCGCGCCCGACCGGGCCTGCTCCGACGACAACATAGTAACCCATATGAACCTCTTTGCGTTGGCAAACGAGGCGCAGGTCTAAAGGGCTTCGGCATTGAAAATCGCGCAGGAACCGCCAAATGTTGAGCAGGTTCTGCCATGATTTTGAGGCTCGTTTCACATGCATCCGCAGTTCACTTCGGCCCGGGCCTCGGCTGGCATATCAATCGCTTCCCGGCATGTCGAAGCAGGCACCTATCGGCTGCCGCGGGCGGATCATCACCGCATCATGGTTCATGCCAGCGCGGCGACGCGCAGCTATTGCAATGACGCCGGGCGATATTTCTTACGGCGAGCTGGTGACATTGATTTCGTACCCGCGGGACAGGAGGGCGGGTTCGAGGCTGAAACCTCATTCGAAACGAGGGAGGTTCGCTTGCCGCCTGCCATGCTCGAGGGTGTGGCGTCGGAGATTGAGGGCAGCGCAAGGGCGCGTCATTTCGACATGCGGCACTTGCTTCGGGACGAACGTATCGAATACCTCGTCCGGGCACTTGAAACCGGCCAAGACGCAGGCTCGCCGGGTGGGGCTCTGTTCGCCGAAAGTGTCGGCATCGCGCTTGCGGTGCGGCTGGTTGGTCTCGACGATCTGGAGACGGATCGAATGGTTCGGCTGTCGGATGCGCAGTTCAAACGTATCCTGGACTATATCGACGCGCATCTTTCCGAACCGCTCACGATCGATACGCTGAGCCGCATCGCCAACGCCAGCAGCTCACATCTCAGGACATGGTTCAAGGCGGCGACCGGCATGACCCTTCACCGCTATGTGCTGCGACGCCGGGTTGAGCGTGCCCGTTCCCTGATTCTGGGAAGTGACCTCAGCACCAGCGAGGTGGCCTATCTGACAGGCTTCGCGCATCAGTCGCATCTGGCGCATTGGATGCGCCGCGAGATCGGGCAGACGCCGCGCAGCTTGCGACGGGCGCGACCGGAGCAGTGACGCGAGCCATCGCATCGCCGGCCGCATCGTTCGGCGGTATTGGATCACCGGCATTGTCCTTTTTGCGTGATTGAGCCGGGGAAAGATTTCCGTCCCGGCCACACTTGTTGCATAATCGCCACAATGCGTTGCATACATCCGACGCTATGACCGACTCTAGACGGCGATATGGCTGCTGAGGCTCCAACACTGAACCAACCGCTTTTCAGCCGGGCTGGCGTACCCGACGGCCGCCGGTTGCTGGCGCTGCCGGGCGTGGTCGCGATCGTGGGCGCCATGATCACGGCGGCGATCTCGTTCGCCATCCTGGTCGGCGCGACGCCGATCGCGCCGAACGCCGACACGACCTGGGCGCTGATCGCGCTCAACGCTGTCTTCGTCCTGTTCCTGATCGCGCTCGTCGCCCGCGAGGTGCGTCGCATCGTCATGGCCCGCCGGCACGGCAGGGCAGCCTCACGGCTGCATGTGCGCATCGTCGCCATGTTCGCGCTGGTCGCCGCCATTCCGGCGATCATGGTGGCAATCATCGCCTCGATCACGCTGGATATCGGCCTCGACCGCTGGTTCGAAATCCGCACCAAGACCATCGTCAATTCCTCGCTGTCGATCGCGGATGCCTATGTCCAGGAAAACGCGCGCAACCTGCAGGGCACGACCCTGTCGATGGCCTATGATCTCGACGCTTCGCGCACGCTCTATGGTCTCGATCGAAACGGCTTCCTTGACCTCATGAACAAGGAAGCCGTCGGCCGCGGGCTGGCGCATGCGGCGCTGATCAAGCCCGACGGCTCCTTCGTGATGAGCGCCAAGACCGACGCCGATTTCGCCATGCCCGAGCCGCCGCCCGGCGCTGTCGATACCGCCGCCGATGGCAAGCCCGTGCTGATCGAGCCGCGAACGCGCAACATCATGGGTGCCATCGTCAAGCTGCGCGAGATCGAGGGCCTTTACCTTTACACGATCCGGCTGGTCGACCCGGAAGTGACCCGCGCGCGCCAGATCGTCAAATCCAACACCGACGAATCCCGCAACCTCGAGGACAACCGCCGCACCTCCCAGGTGGCCTTCGCGCTGCCCTATCTGTCGCTGACGCTGATCATCATCCTGTCGGCGATCTGGACCGGCATTGCGGTCGCCGACCGGCTGGTGCGGCCGATCCGCCAGTTGATCGGCGCGGCCGACGAGGTGGCG
>NZ_RZSL01000518.1:0-4316 GCF_003997355.1 Mesorhizobium sp. M1E.F.Ca.ET.041.01.1.1
GCCCATCCTGGTGGCGAGCCGGATCTGCTCCCGCAGTTGAGCTGCCTGCGCTTCCAGCCGCGCAATCTGCGCGGCGTTGGCCTTGGCATCGACCTTTTGCGGCTGGACCGGGGGCTTGGCGGGCGTGATCGGGCGAACCATCTGGACGACCTCCGGAAATCACTGTTGGCGGCAGCCTTGCCGCCGTCACGCCCGCCCGATCGCAACCTTTCGGATGCTATCGGGGAGGCTTCCAATAAATGCCGAAAGCAGCAAGCTGCTCTTCCGACTGTTTCACCCGCTCCGCGGCATTCGTTTCAGAGCGCATTGCCGTCACTGCCGCCAGGATCTCGACGGCCGCGAACGCCGGTGCCATGCTTCGGAAGAACGACTGCGAACTTGATGCGACGATGATTGTTTCCCGCGCGATCCGGGTCAGCGGCGACACGCTGCTGTCGGTGATTGCGACCACGCCGACGCCCTGCCGGGCCGCCTGGCGCGCCACGTCGATCGTCGTTCGGTCATAGGGCGCCATGCCGACGGCAAGCAGCACATCGCCGCCTCCCGCAAGCTGGAGAGCATCCAGACCCTGACCAGCCATGTCGCCGACAAGCGTCACCCTGCGGTCGCTCGCGGCCAGGAACGACATGATGTGAACGAAGCGGCTCGCGACCGGATAGGCGGAGCGCGAGCCAAGGGCGAACAGGTTGCGGGACCTTCCCACGAGATCGGCGGCGGCGATGAATTGCATCGCATTGCCATATTCGCCAAGGCTTGAAATCTGGGCCGCGAGGGCGTCGGCAACGACCCCGACAGTCGAAAATCCGGAAGCGCCGTCCCTCTCGCCCCCCTGTCGAGCCGGCTCGCCGGCAGCCGTCTCGCGCAGCGCCCGCGCATAGAGGCTGCGCATGTCCTCGTAGCCATCGAGGCCAAGCCACCGCGCCAGCCGCATCATGGTGCTGTGCGAAACGCCGGCCTGGTGCGCCTGCTCGCGCATCGACATCAATGCGACATCCTTGGGATGATCCAGCACGAATCGCGCGGCGACCCGCAATTGCGGCGGCATGTTCTCGAACCGTTCGACCAACAGCTCGGCCAAAGGACCTTTTTCCATCCTGATATACCCCATTTGCCCATCTTGGAAGTTACTCCCCGCCAGCCGGCAACGCAACAGTTGGAACTGAACTGTTTCATAAATTCCAAATGGACTTTCAATTCGGATCGCGCTGCCGTAAACTGCGTTGGCAATCTGCCGGGGTTCGTCGCGTGCGGCTCCGGAGATTGCGACCTGAATAGTCCCCCAAGGAGACAATGATGGCTGCAACCCCTCCCATTACATCCGGCTCCGCCGGATCGCCGGAACAGAACCTCGACAAGATGATCAAGCACCAGGAGCGCATGTTTGGCCTGGAGATCACCAAAGAGATCGCGAAATCCCAGCATGACATGCTCATGAGCACCGCGAGGACGCTCGGTCAGTCGGCCGAAAAGGCCTGAGGCGGGATTCTCAAGCCCCATGCGTCGCCGCAAGCAACCGGCGGCGCACAGATGTTTCTACGCAACCAGGCTGGGTCTCAAATCATATCGGCGGGAGATGAAGTGGCATGACCGCTAACTCTATCGGCAGGTCTGGGGATTTGAATCCGGCGCGTTGGGTCCGCTCGATGATTGCCCCTGGGATTGCCCCTGGCCCTGCATCCGGGTCTTGCGTTGCGCTCAATGTCATTCATGGATTTCATGCCGGCGCGGAACTCAGTCTGGCCGAGCCGCTCTACACGGTCGGATCAAGCACGGAGTCCGACATTGTCCTCACGGATGCCGGCATAGCGCCGATCCACGTCAGGCTGCGGCGCAAAGGCAGCCAGATTGAAATTGAGGCCGTCGGCGGCGACGTCACCCTCGCCACGGGCGAGACGCTCCATGAGGGCCAGGGCAGCCGTTGCAGGCTGCCGGTCGAGATAACGGTCGGCGAAGCCCGTATCCTGCTGACTGACCCGCGGCGCACGCCAGATCGCTGGTCTGTTTCCAACCGTCCCTTCCTCGCTGCGGGCGCGGCTGTCTTTGCCGTATTCGCTGTTTCCATCGCTGCGATCGGCTTTTCCTTCGCCAAGCCGGATATTGCCGAGAGGGCTTCCGCACCCGGCGGCGAGGTGACCAGAGTGGCCTTCGCCGGCGATGCAGGGCAGCGTGTGATGGACGATTCGTCGTCCGAAGAAATGCAGAACGCTGCCGAAGCGGAAAACCAACTCAAGCAGCGTCTCGAGCAATCCGGGATAAGCACGTTGACCGTCGAACGGTCGCCCGGACGCCTGGTGGTCTCGGGTCTGATTCCGGATGACAAGAACGGCGCCTGGACGGAGACGCAGTCTTGGTTCGACCAGGCATTCGGCGCCCGCACTCCCCTGGTCTCCAACGTCATGATCGGCAACGCCGAACAGCCCCCGCGTCTGACGCTGCAGGCGATCTGGTACGGCGCGCGGCCCTATGTCATCGCTGCCGATGGCGCCCGCTACCATGAAGGTGCGTTCACCAATGACGGCTGGACCATCAAGCACATCGGCGAGACGGAACTGGTTCTGACGAAGGGCGGCGCCACGGTCGCGCTGAAATATCCGTGAACCGCCGGCTCGAAGGGCCGCGATTCGACTCGGCAACGAAGGACACCGCCGCAGGCCGCGAATTGCGGCAGGCGGAAGGCGTGCGCGGCCAGGGGATTTACCGGCGTCGGATGAACGGCACCGGCAGGGCCACAAACCGGGCCCAGGGGACAAAACCAACCGCGGGTACGGAAAAGCCCGAAACCGCGGAATTCCAGACTGCGCACGGTTCGGCTGGTGAATCGCTTGATGAGATACTCACCAAGTTCGTCATGCCCGCCATCCCCGAGCCTGCCATCCTGCGTCGGTGCGCATCTATTCTCCGGCATTTCGTGACGCAACAGGTTCCCGATCTGGACGGCGGCGAACAACTCAAGGCCCTCGCCAGAACGCTGATGGAGGATGAGATCGAGCGTCATCGCGATCTGCTTGGCAGGATGCAGGAAGGAATCGAGACCTGACCGATCCGCGTGACACGGTGCAGCTGCTGCACGTCCTGGGCTATCTCTACGGGTGTCACGGGCAGGCAAAGCGGGGCGCGGCGTACCTGCTCATCGCCGCGCAGCTTTCGCCGGGAAATGCCGGCGTGCTGCGGACATTGGCGCACCTGCTCATCCTCGACGGCGAGGCCGACAAGGCGCTCGCGACAATCGCTCGGCTGGAGACCCTGGAGGGAATGGACCATCCGACGCTTGGATTGCTGAAGAGCCGTGCCTTGCTCGCCGCCGGCCGCAAGACGGAGGCGCATGACGCCATGCGAAGCTTCCTGTCGCGACGAGGTGCCGAATGACCGTCTCGGAGCGTCTTGTGCAATTCCTGGCGAGGCTGTCCCGCCGAAGCGATCTCGTCATTGCGATCCTGATGCTGGTCGCGGTGGTGATGATGCTTGTCCCGTTGCCGACCTTCCTTGTCGACGTTCTCATCACCGCCAACATCGCCATCAGCGTGCTTATCCTGCTGGCTTCGTTCTACGTCTCCCATCCGCTCCAGTTCTCCTCGCTGCCGTCGGTCATCCTCATCGCCACCCTGTTCCGGCTGGCCATCACGATCACCACCACGCGACTGATCCTGCTCCAGGCCGATGCAGGCGAGATCATTACCGCCTTCGGCACCTTCGTCGTTGGCGGCAGCATCGCGATCGGCCTGGTGGTTTTCCTGATCATCACGGTCGCGCAGTTCATCGTGGTGGCGCGAGGCGCCGAACGCGTCGCCGAGGTGGCCGCGCGCTTCACGCTCGATGCGCTGCCGGGCAAGCAGATGAGCATCGATGCGGAGCTGCGCAACGGCGACATCGATCAGGCGGAGGCACGCCACCTGCGCCGGCAGCTCGAGCGCGAGAGCCAGTTGTTCGGCGCGATGGACGGCGCCATGAAGTTCGTCAAGGGCGACGTCATCGCCGGCATCGTCATCATCCTGGTCAACCTGATCGGCGGTTTCGCCGTCGGAACGCTGCAGCACGACATGTCGCTGGGAGAAGCCGCCGCGACCTACTCGCTGCTCACGGTGGGCGATGGGCTGGTCGCCCAGATACCGGCGCTGCTTGTCGCCGTGGCCGCCGGCACCATGGTGACGCGGGTCGGCAGCGCGGACGGCACCGACGACCTCGGCCGGCAAATCACCGGCCAGCTTCTGCGGGACTCCCGCGCGCTCGCCCTCGCGGCGGTGATCATGGTCGGCCTGGCCATGGTGCCGGGCTTTCCTTCCATCGTATTTCTCGTCCTCGGTGCCGCTTTCGGTGCC
>NZ_RZSL01000519.1:0-4311 GCF_003997355.1 Mesorhizobium sp. M1E.F.Ca.ET.041.01.1.1
CTGCAGTACAACACCCATCCCAGCCATCTGTCGCTTGGCCAGGCGCTGGGCTGGATCGAGAAGCTGGCACCGAAAAACGCCGTGCTGACGCATATGCACGTGCCGCTCGACTACGCCGTGGTGATGGCCGAGACGCCGGGCCACGTGGTGCCGGCCTATGACGGCATGGTGATCGAAACTCCTTATGAGTCAGCGTCATAGAGACGCTTGTTCATTTGGCTGTTCGTTTGCTCGGCCAGGTAACAGCATCAACGGCGTTTCGATCTGCTGATAGTCTGGGCGTGAATGAAGGCGCGCGGATGCGGCTGACAGCCGATCGGGCGCCAAGCCCGGCGCCCGATCGTCTTCCAGCATTTTCGACAGTCAGCGCCTTTGCCGTGGTGCAAAGCGACTGAAACTACAGCAATTCCCAAGCCTACGCTGCGCCTGTCAGTTCCATAATCTATCTTATGCGACTTTTTGGTGGAGCGGCGGCATATGCCTATCGTCAGCCCCTTCAGCCTGCATTGCCCGGGATCGGACCGGCGGATTGGAACGTGATCCCGTTCGGCCCCTTGCCGACCGCATAGGACTTCAGGACCGCCTGGTCCTTGACCGAGATCATTGACACGGTGCCGTCGACGATGTTGGTCACGAAGACGAAAGCGCCGCCGTTGCTGACGGTAACGCCATGCGCTCCGGCGCCGGTGTGGATCGTCTTGACGACCTTGCTGCTCGCGACGTCGATGACGGAGACCGTGTCGTTCGCCTTAGCCTCGGTACCCTGGTTGGCGACATAGACGAAGCGCCCGACCGGTTTTCGACCAACAGGGCGACGGCACCGTATCTGCGTTTGTTTCTCATGGTCTTGTCCTCGAAAGCGGTCACGCGGAATAGTCGACGACGGTCATCATGCCGGTCGCCATGTGATAGAGGTGATGGCAGTGGAAGGCCCATGCCCCAGGGTTGGCGGCATCGAACGCCACCGTCACCTCGCGCATCGGCGGCACCCAGACGGTGTCGCGGACGGCTCCCGCGAAGCCGCGGCCGTCGACGGCGACCACCTGGAAATGATGGCCGTGCAGGTGCATGGGATGGCCCATCATGCTGGCGTTGCGCAGCGTCAGTTCGATGCGCTCCCCCTTCCGCACCGGGATCGGCTGATGGTTGCCCCATGTCCTGCCGTTGAGCGTCCAGGAGTAACCCTGCATCGTGCCGCCGATCTCGATGGGCTGGTTCCGGTCCGCAGGCGTCACCGCCAAGGGCTTGGCGGCGACGAGACCGGACTCGAATGCAAGGTCGAGCGCGGTCGTGGCCTGTTCGCCAAGAGGCGCGATGCGCTTTACCGCGCCTCCCTTCGTTGCCAACACGAAGCCGGTGCGCTCGACACCGCCCTCGCGCAGCGCCAGGATCGGCCAGGCTCCCGTCTCGTCCGGAATGCGCAGCCGGATGTCGATGCGCTGGCCCATGGCGAGCGGGAAGCTGTAGCCGCGCACGGGAACGACAGGATTCCCGTCGACGGCGATTGCCTCGCCTTCGATCGATCCGGTGTCGATCCAGAACGCCGTCGCGGTCGCTCCATTGATGAGCCGCAGCTGGACCGTGCCGTTCCGCTCGACTGCGAACACCTGCGGATCGTTCAGCGCGCGGTCGTTCGCCAGGTAGGCGTCATACTCGATGTCGTTGACGTCCATGGGCATGGCCATGCCCTGCCCGCTGGACATGCCTTGCATGTCCATGCCTGACATGCCCGACATCGAGTGACCGGCCATGCCATTGGTTCCCGATGCGGGCGCCGATCCGGTCAGCCCGGCGAGCAACTCCTCGGGCGTCTTGAAGCTGAAGTCGTGGAACAGCACCACCACGGGCTGCTCGTCCCTGCCCTCATCGGCCGGATCCGTGACGATCAGTGGCGCGGCAAGGAGTTGCTGCTCCTGCAGCGTGTGGGCGTGCATCCAATGAGTGCCGGGTGCGGCGATGGGGAAGCTGTAGTCGTGATTTTGGCCCGGCTGCAGCAACGGCTGCGGCAAGTCCGGCACGCCGTCCTGCCCGAACGGCGGCGTCAGGCCATGCCAATGGATCAAGGTTGGCGCGGCGAGCGCGTTTTCGAGCCGGACGTGGAAGCCATCGGCTGCCGACATGGTAAGCCCATGCGTGCCGTCGGGCTGGATGAGACCGAAGACCTTGGCGGCACGGCCGGCAACGTCGATGACGCGGGTATCGGCCCGGATGATTGTGGGCTTGGCCGCTCGCGCGGCATGAGCAGTGATCAGCGGCAGGACGACGCTCGCAGCGCCGGCAGCCGCCGTGGAGGCCAGGAACTGGCGACGGGATATGGATTGCATTGTAAAGCTCTCATGTTTCGTGACTCGAGGCCGGATTGACCGGCGGCGAAGCGCGCGGACGCGAGGGTTCGTGCGCTCAGGCGATCACACTGGGCTTTGGAGGGCGCAGACGAATCGGCACGTCTGCTGGAGAAGAAGCAAAGGGCGGCGCAGTCGCGACCGGCTGGGCGTGCGATGTCGCCACGAATGCTTGAGCGTCAACTGGAACGCAGAAAGAGCAGCCCGAAGCGGCGGCAAAACATATTCCTTGATTATGCGTGTGCCCAACGTCATTGCACGGAGCGTGACGGCCATCATGCCGGATCGCTGCGGAGCCATGGTTATGCTGCGCTGCCCACTGGATGCCATGCGGAGCAGCGACCGCGTTGACGTGGCCGTGAAGGACCGTGGTCAACGCCATCAGCAACGCAAGACAGATGGCCACCCCACGCAACACTTCGAAGTCGAACGAATGTCGCATTGGGCCGCCCAGTTTTGATCGGATGATGCTCCGAACCAAATCCCTTCTTCCTGAATAGTGGGCCATCCTGCAGCAATCATAACCTGAAGGAGCCAGCCGGAATTTGCGCTAAGTCAAAGAGGCCGAGCCCGGCCGCGATGTGCCTTCGCCGCCTGTCGCCGCTGCTGGATCATTTCGTTTCGCGCTTATGGGTCAAAAGCTACGCAGCTTTTGGATCAGATTACGATTCGAAGAATGCGGATTCCTGCGGTTTCGTGAGTCAGCTTATGGGTCACGGGACAGTTCGAATGTCGCGCTGCCAGCAAAGTAGAAATGTCGCCCCCTTTGCTGGATGCCGACAGCCGGTGGTTCTGGTGAGCGGAAGATGTTGTCGAAGGTCGTTGATCGGCGGATGACGCCCATCGCAATTTCTATTTTGCTGGCAACGCGACATTCGAACTTGGTTGCAACATCTGATGTAGCCGCTCGCGAGGCGTGCGACCGGATCAGCTATTACCGAGTCGTTTGGGGGCCTGCTCGTCATTTCGGATCCGACCGGCCCGAATAGAGTCTGGCCAGACCGTATCGTTCGGGTGCATAGTCATTTCCAGGACTTCGCGGGCGGAATTGTCCGCAGCAATGATTATTGCCAGGTCCTGTCTCTCGTGCTGCATCCGTCCGCGATCCCGATGGGACCAGGCCACATGGAGGTGACCATGCTGGTAAAGGAAGCGATGACGGGGAAAGTGCGTTGGTACTCCCCCGATACACCGATACGGGAAGTCGCGCGCGTCATGCGCGATGAAGGTATCGGTTGCGTGCCGATCGGCGAAAATGATCGGCTCGTTGGCATGATCACGGATCGCGACATCACGTGCCGCGCCGTGGCCGCCGGCGAGAGCCTCGATAAATTGACATGCCGCGCGGTGATGTCGCCCGGCATATTCTTCTGTTTCGAGGATCAGACCCTGGAACAGGCGCTTGGGCAAATGCAGGAGCGTCAGGTGCATCACCTTCCGGTTCTCAACCGGCAGAAACGGATGACGGGCCTCATCTCGTTGGGTGATGTCGCGCTGAAGGCCGAAAGTGCGATCCTCGCGCCGCTTGCCAAAATCGCCGCACGCGACGCTGAACGGCACTTGCGGGCCGCCTGAGGTTTTCAGGGGCGCTTTGCGACGAATGGGTGGCATGCGTGAACGGAACCTGGCATGCCGCCCCAAATATCTGCGATCGCATTGCAAAGCTTGGCTTTCGTACCCCTGTCCGCGCGCTATGACAACTTGTTCCCTCGGACTCGGATTAGCTTGAACAATCAGGCGGCCTTGAGATCCTGCAACACCTTCTCGAAGGCGGCTTTGACCGGCTTGGAAACGTCGGTCGCCGCTTTTGTAGCGAGTTCCTGAAATTCCTTGGCTTGCTCGGCACCCATTTCCACGCGCTTGCGCAGGAAGGTCGTCTGCAGCTCAAAAACTTCCGGCAGCGACTTCGCTCGGACCAGAGCCTCGGCGTGCGAGAAATCAGTTTCGGCATTGGCGCGCCATGCGGCGA
>NZ_RZSL01000051.1:0-20271 GCF_003997355.1 Mesorhizobium sp. M1E.F.Ca.ET.041.01.1.1
GCACCGCATTGTGCGAACCCTTGATGCGCGGCACGTTGACGAAGCCGGCCGCGCATCAAGGGTTCGCACAATGCGGTGCTGTCCGGCATGCTGGCGGCCGAGCACGTCGCGGACGCCATCGGCGCCGGGCGCGCCAACGACGAGATCACCTCCTACGAGGAAGCCTGGCGCGGCAGCGACATCGGCAAGGACCTGAAGAAGGTGCGCAACGTCAAGCCGCTGTGGTCGCGCTTCGGCACCATCATCGGCGTCGGCATCGGTGGGCTGGACATGTGGCTGAACACGCTGTTCGGCTTCTCGCCCTTCGGCACGCTGAAGCACGGCAAGGCCGACTACGCGACGCTCGAGCCCGCCTCCAAGCATCAGAAGATCGCCTATCCCAAGCCGGATGGCATCTTGACCTTCGACCGGCTCTCCTCGGTGTTTTTGTCCAACACCAACCATGAGGAAAACGAGCCGGTGCACCTCATCGTCGGCGACGCGGCGCTGCAGCAGCGCTCCGAGCACGACGTGTTCGCCGGCCCGTCGACCCGCTACTGCCCGGCCGGCGTCTACGAATGGGTCGACAAGGACGGCAACGCCGCCGCCGATCCGTCGGCGAAGGACGTGCGCTTCGTCATCAACGCGCAGAACTGCGTCCACTGCAAGACCTGCGACATCAAGGACCCGAACCAGAACATCAACTGGGTGCCGCCACAAGGTGGAGAGGGGCCTGTCTATCAGGGTATGTAGAAGGGGCAACTGCCAGAGGCTTTGCGCTGCCCCTGACATACCGGGGGCGCCACCGCCGGCGGCGCCTGCCTGCGAATAGGTTGCGACATCGCAACCTCAAGGCCGTTGAAACCACCGCCTGCTTGTGTTTCCTTTCCCTGAGGATAGGGAGAAACGGCGATGCGCCTGGCGGTTCTGACATGCCTTGTCGCTCTCGGCGCGTTCTGCGCGCCGCAGGCCTCGGCCGGCACCAGGGTGCTGGTCCAGACGCGAACCTATGACATTGCCGGCAATTCCGGCGCGGCACTTATCGAAGCCATGGACAGCAAAGGCCCCAAGCACGGCTTCATGACGCACGCCATCGCCCAGACCGCCTACACGGCCGACTGGGAGCTCGGCGTCATCCCGGACAAGGGCTCGTGCCGGCTCAAGCAGGCAAATGGCACGCTCAATCTCTTCTACACCTTTCCGCGCGTCGCCTCGGCGACGCCGGCGCTGAAGAAGCGCTGGACCCGGTTTTTCGCCGGTGTGCGCGCCCACGAGGAAACCCATGGCCGCATCGCCAGGGAAATGATGCGCGCCACGGAGCGGTCGATCACCGGTCTCAAGGTCGCCGACGATCCCTATTGCTACAAGGCGCGCCGCGAGGCGCGCCAGCGTATCCAGGCCGCCTATGCCGAATACGAGGCCAAGCAGAATGCCTTCGATGCCCGGGAGCACCGCGACAGCGGCCATGTCGAGCATTTGGTCGCGGCTTTGATGAAGCCTTAGCGGCGCGATGCTGCGAAGGATCGCTACGTCAACCCGGTGTCTTCCAGAGCCGCACGAGAGAAGCCAGCGCCGTCTCATGCTCGTCCTTGGGCCCTCTGTCGTCGGACCGCAGCGAGAACTCGACCAGCACCGGCAGATGATCCGAGCCGGTGTCTTCCAGCCGGGTCGCGGAATGGATCGTCACCCCGCCCTTGCTGAACACCTGGTCGATCGGCAGGCCGGCGAAGCGCCGCAGGAAGTCGGGCAGCTTCCGGTGGATCCAGGTCGGCCCGGCCGACGGCATCACCGTCAGCTTGCCGAGCGAAGCGACGCGCCGCACGGCCGCGCTCCAGGGCACGGCGTTGCAGTCGCCGGCCATGATCGCCGTTTCGCCGAGCGCGGTCAGCGGTTCCGACAGCTCGCCGATCTGCCAGTACTGCTCGAGCGGCCAGGGCCAGCTCAAATGGATCGCGGCGACGTCGACGCCGGTTCCGCCGAAATCGATCGTCGCGGTCGCCATCGCACCGCGCGGTTCGCAATGCGGCGCTGTGCCGGCGGCGAAGGGCCGGCGCGAGAGCAGCGCGACGCCGAATACGCCGTTGGGGTAGGGGCAGAGGATGCGGTAGGGATAGGCGCCGGTGATATAGCCAAGCTCGGTCGTCCACATCCCCGACACCTCGTCGAGGGTGATCACGTCGGGGTTGGTCCGGCCGATCAGCGAAAGCACCTTCTTCGGCGTCGGATTGTCGAAGCGCAAATTCATCTGCAGCAGGCTGTAGACGATCCGGTCGGCTGGCCTGGCGATCGCCTGTTGCGGCCACAGCCTGGGCAGCGCGCTCGCCGTCGTGGCGAAGCTGGCGATGGCAAAGAGCAGCACCGCTGTCGCCTGCAGCCGATAGGAGCTGGCCAGCAGCGCCAGCGCCAGCAGCGCCGTAAGCACGCTCAGGTGAATGCGCAAATGCGAGAAGGAATCGAGCGCAGGATGCAGCGCGCCGAGGAACCCGGCCAGCAGCGCGGCCGACAGTGCCATCATCGCCAGGAATGCCACCCCAGCCGTCATGTTCGAGCGCGCGCCGCCTGTTGTCATCTCGGTCTTGGCCTGCCGAATGCCGCCGGCAATCTGTTTGGAGCGAGATAGTCTCGCTCTGGCCTGCTTATCGGCCAAATTGCGGCCCTTGCAAGACGGCGAATTGCCTCGCCGCGCCGCTGGCTACTGGAAGGCCGTCTCGGAAAAACTTCTCAACTTGCGCGAATGCAGCCGCTCCATCGGCATTTCGGCCAGCTTCTCCATCGCCCTGATGCCGATGGTGAGATGCTGCGCCACCTGCCGCTTGTAGAATTCGGTCGCCATGCCGGGCAGCTTCAGTTCGCCGTGCAGCGGCTTGTCGGAGACGCACAGCAGCGTGCCGTAAGGCACGCGGAAGCGGAAGCCGTTGGCCGCGATCGTCGCCGATTCCATATCGAGCGCGATGGCGCGGGACTGCGACAGGCGCTGCACCGGTCCGCGCTGGTCGCGCAGTTCCCAGTTGCGGTTGTCGATGGTGGCGACGGTGCCGGTGCGCATGATGCGCTTGAGGTCGTAGCCGGACAGGCCCGTGACCTCGGCCACCGCTTCCTGCAGCGCCACCTGGATTTCCGCCAGCGGCGGGATCGGCACCCAGACCGGCAGGTCGTCGTCCAGCACATGGTCCTCGCGCACATAGGCATGCGCCAGCACATAATCGCCCAGCGCCTGCGTGTTGCGCAGGCCAGCGCAGTGGCCGAGCATCACCCAGGCATGCGGCCGAAGCACCGCGATATGATCGGTGATGGTCTTGGCGTTGGAGGGGCCGACGCCGATATTGACCATGGTGATGCCACCATGGCCCGGCTTCTTCAGATGATAGGCCGGCATCTGTGGCAGGCGCGGAGGCGGCGTGCCGTCGCTCGGCGCGCCGGCTCCGGCCTTTGTCACCACATTGCCCGGTTCGACGAATTCACTGTAGCCGCCTCCGCCCTTCTCCATCAGATCCCGGGCACGCGCGACGAACTCGTCGATGTAGAACTGGTAGTTGGTGAACAGCACGAAGTTCTGGAAATGCTGCGGGCTGGTCGCCGTGTAATGCGACATCCGGTGCAGCGAATAGTCGATGCGCTGCGCGGTGAATGGCGCCAGCGGCCTCGGCTCGCCGAACGCCACCTCGAAGGTGCCGTTGGCGATCTGGTCGTCGGTGCCGTCGAGGTCCGGCACGTCGAACAGGTCGCGGATCGGCCGCTTGATGCGCTCGGCCGCCGTGCCGTCGACATAGGTGCCTTCCAGGAAGGCGAAATGCAACGGGATCGGCGTTGTCGATTCCGACACCGTCACCTGCACGCCGTGATTGCGCATGATGAGCCGAAGCTGTTCGACGAGGTAGCTCTCGAAAAGCTGCGGCTGGGTGATGGTGGTGGCAAAATGCCCAGGCGTCGGCATATGGCCGTAGGCTTGGCGCGAGTCGATCTGGGTGAACGAGGTCGTGGTGACGCCGATCTGCGGATAGAAGGCGCGGTAGCGCTTGCTCTCGTCGCCGCCGGCCGCGAGTTCGGCGAAGGAATCGCGCAGGAATTTGGTGTTGCGGTCGTAGAGCCTCTGCAGCGCCGCGACCGCCTTCTTGGCGTCGTCGAAGCTCTGCCTGCCGAAAGGCTCCGGCATGACGACCGATTCGATGGCTTGGGGGTAGATTCGCTTTTCCATGGCCCAATATAGGGATTTGGACGAGCGCTTGGGAGGGGGAGGCGGACGCGAAGCTCGCCCTGCGGCGTATTTTTCTTCGACCGTGTCAGCCGCGCTGCAGGCTGACCAGCAGCACGAAGCCGACGCCCGCCTTCTTCGGCGTCGGCGCTTCGATGATCGAGCCGGTGTCGGCGCGCATCATCGGCACCGCCAGCACGGGAGCGGCAAGCAGCATCAGGATGAGCATCGCCCGCGGCAGGAGCCGAAGGGTCTGGAGGGTCGAGGTAGCGATGCGGTTCATGGTGGTGGTTCCGGTTTCGAGTATTGGTCGTTTCAGCGGTCGAAATGGTTCATGCAGTCCAGCCGGCAGGTGTCGGCCATTCCCGACGAGCGGGCCGGACGGCCGGCTTCGGCCACGAGGATGGCGAAGACCATGCCGAACAGGCTCATCAGCAGGCAGACGATGGTGAAGCGGCGGACAAGCATTGGTCTCTCCTTCAATGGCGAGGAGAATGCCCGAATGCCTCTGAACCGGTTCCGAGACCGGTATTCATCTACCGTTCAAAATGATTGATATGGTCGCGATCTGGCTGACGCAGGTCGCCAAAAGTGCGCAGCGGTTTTGGGAAACGACGTGCGGAAAGACAAGAACCTGAAGCTCGTCGCCGGCGACGACCTTTAGCCGCTGGAAACCGCCGCGTCCGCCAATGCGCTTCGAAAGGGCGCCTGAAAGGAAAACGGGGCCTAAAAAGAAAACGGGGCCGCGCGGCCCCGTTCATCAGGTCATTCAAGCGGCGATCAGAGCTTGTGCCAGGTCTGGCTCTTGCAGATCAGCCCGCCCAGCACGCAGCCGCTCATCTTCAGCGAGGCGCCGGAAATCGTTGCCTTGCCGGAATAGGTCTTGTCGGTTTCCGGATCGGTTATGGTGCCGGTATACTTGTTGTCCCCGGCTGCCTTGAAGGAACCGATGGTTTTGCCGGCATATTTGCCGGACTTCAGCGTGATCGAGAACGAGTCGCTGCCGGCGATCGCCGCCGTCGAGCCGGCCTGCGTCTTCCAGTTGCCTTCGATCGGATCGGCCCATGCAGCACCCGCAATCATCAAGGTGGCCGCCAGGGCCAGGCTCACTTTTCGAAACATATTGTCCTCCTCCTATAGGGTTCCGGCGGGGCTCCGTTCCGCCTCTGTCCCTTACGCAAACGTAAGCTAATCCAGCCGCCGCCAAAACGAAAGCGGTGCCGCCACGGAAGGTTGCAAGGATTTTTAGCTGCGCAAGTCACTGAAACTGAACACGAGCGGAAAAGGCTTCGGTTTCCGTGGTTAGCGAAGTCTTGATTGCGGCCCCCGAAATTTTCGTCGAATTTAACGCAAAAAGGCGCAATTGCTGGGTTCCTATGCTTAACAGTTTTCCGCGTTTACCTCTTGTTTTAGCTTTGTTTTCTTCAAATTAAGCAAGCCATTTAACGACGGATTCAAGGCCAGGCTTCATCCTCGAAAGCATCGAAAGAGCGGCCCGCCCCAAGGACACCAAGGGACAGAAGGAGGCAGCTCTCGGGAGCCAGACAGGGGATTGAAATGGCACGTTTTGAAATGCTCGAGGCCGGCTTCGGCGCCATGGGGGCAACTGCCCAGGCCGACATTCTTTTCGAACTGGGCATGATGTATGCGACCGGCCGCGACTGCGAGACCGACGTCGTTGCCGCCCACAAATGGTTCAACATCGCCGCGATCAAGGGTTCGCTCCGCGCCGCCGAACTGCGCTCGGAACTCTCGGCCACGATGTCGAAGGTCGAGATCGCCAAGGCGCTGCGCGAAGCGCGCGAATGGATGACGATGCACTGACCTTGTAGGCCTGAGGTCCGAAAGTCTTCAGGGGACAAGGCCGCAGAAAGACGGCCGGTTGACAAGAGCAAGAACGCGGCAGGCAAGACTTGCCTAGCTGCGCAGACACAGGGAAGCGAGCGGGTTCAGGCGCGGGGGCGCCGGGAAAGCTCGACTGCAAAAGCCGCGACCGGCCGGGACAAGGCCGGCGCGGCTTTTGCATTTTAGGCGTTCCGCCCGGCCGCGGCTGAGTGCGGCTTGGCCCAAGAAATCCTGGCCGAAATGAACCAAAGCGGTATGTATTGTCCTCTCGACAGTTCCGGCGAAGGGTGGAATTGTCCCGGCTCTCAGGAACAGCGTGGCCGGCACGGCCGCGCGCAAGTGGAGGAGTTCTTATTGCCATGAAAAGATTGGGTATTTTGAGCGCGGCCGCATTGGGCCTGATGATGAGCGCATCGGTTGCTTTCGCCGACGACATCACCATCTCGGTGGTCGGCCCGATGACCGGACAGCTCGCCACGATCGGCGACCAGTTCAAGCAGGGCGCGAAGGCCGCCGCCGACGCCATCAACGCTGCCGGCGGCGTCAACGGCTCCCAGATCAAGCTCGATATCGAGGACGACCAGTGCGACCCGAAGCAGGCGGTTTCGGTGGCCAACCGCATCGTCGCCAACGGCATCAAGTTCGTCGACGGCCATGCCTGCTCGGGCTCGAGCATTCCGGCTTCCGCTGTCTATGCTGAATCCGGCACGCTGATGATGAGCCCGGCCTCGTCCAACCCGGTGCTGACCGACGCCGCGGCCAAGTCTGGCTGGCCGACGATCATGCGCCTCTACACGCGTGACGACGCGCAGGGCGCCTTCATCGGCCCGTGGATCGCCAAGAAATATGCCGGCAAGAACGTCGTCGTCCTGCACGACAAGAGCGCCTACGGTCAGGGCGTTGCCGATGTGGTCAAGGCGACGATGAACGCCGGCGGCCTCAAGGAGGTCGACTACGAAGGCATCAATGCTGGCGAGAAGGACTATTCGGCTTTGGTCACCAAGCTGAAGGAGTTCAAGGCCGATGTCGTCTATTTCGGTGGCTACCATCCCGAGGCCGGCCTCATCCTGCGCCAGGCTGCCGAGCAGAACGTCAAGTTCCAGCTGATCATGCCGGACTCGATCGCCACGCCGGAATTCTGGCAGGTCGCCGGCCCGGCCGGCGAAGGCACCATGTTCGTCTTCCCGTCCGATCCGCAGGCCAAGCCGGAAGCCAAGGACGCCGTGGCCAAGATCAAGGCCGGCGGCTTCACCCCGGAAGGCTTCACGCTGTTCTCCTACGCCGTGATCCAGGCGGTTGCCGAAGGCGTCAAGCGCGCCGGCACCGACGATCCGGCCAAAGTCGCCGAGGCGCTGAAGGACGGCAAGCCGATCAGCACCGTCGTCGGCGACGTCATCTTCGACGAGAAGGGCGACCTGAAGAACGCCAGCTACGACATCAACCAGTGGCATGACGGCAAATACGCGCCGATCAAGCCGTAAGCGATCCGTCAGGTAAGTGAAAATGGCCGGTCTCGTCCGGCCATTTTCCTTTTGGCGGCGGTCGGCGCTCTACGGCGCCGGCGCCGTCCCGCCATACCCAACTATTTTGTCTCGTTAACGAGACAAACCGAACGGGCGTTTCAGCCTTGCCCTTCTTCCGCGAACCGCACCAGCACCGTGCCGTCGCTCACCTGCGCGCCTTCGGCCGCGATCTCGGCGATCACCCCGTCATGCGGGGCGGCGATGGTGTGTTCCATCTTCATAGCCTCGAGGATCAGGAGCGGCTGGCCTTTGATCACCGTGTCACCCGCTGCCGCGCGCACCAGCTTGACCAGCCCCGGCATCGGCGCGCGCAGGCTGCCCGAGGCGGCCGCGGCCTCGTCCGCCTTGGCCAGCGGATCGGGCACCGCGAAGGTGTAGCCGACCGCGCCTTCGAACACGGTGACGTGGCCCGGCCAGCGGGCGGTGCGCGGCAAATTCCGCAGATCATGCGAATTGATCGCGTCGTGCGGCGCCTCCAGCGCCACCTGGAAGCGGCCGTCCGGCCGCGCCGAGACGCGGGCCAGGATATTCTCCTCGCCATAGCGCAGGCGGGTGCGTCGTGAGAGCGTATGGAAATGTGCGTAGCCAACAAGCGAGGACCACGGATCGGCGGCGGGACCCGGCGCGCCCGCGTCGGTCGCCGCCAGCGCCGCCGCGGCTATCGCTTCATCGCTTGGCGCTGCGACGGCGACGAGAGCGTCCTGATGCCTGCCTATCAGGCCGGTGTCGACATCGCCCGCCACGAAATCGGCGTCCGCGGCGAGCGCCGCAAGGAAGGCGGTGTTGACGATCGAGCCGGCGACTTCGGTCCGGCCAAGCGCATCGCGCAACGCCGCGAGCGCGGCGGTTCTGTGCTCAGCGTGGACCACAAGCTTGGCGATCATCGGATCGTAAAAGGGCGAGATCGCATCGCCGGCCCGCACGCCGGTTTCGATGCGGATGGCGGTGCCCTCGGGCGGCGCGTCGGGGAACTTTAAATGGTGGAGCGTGCCGGTCGCCGGCAGGAAGCCTTTCGATGCGTCCTCCGCATAAAGGCGCGCCTCGATAGCGTGTCCGGCAAGCACGATCTCGTCTTGCGTCTTCGGCAGTTTTTCACCGGAGGCGACACGGAGCTGCCACTCCACCAGATCGATGCCGGTGACCATCTCCGTGACGGGATGCTCGACCTGCAGCCGCGTGTTCATCTCCATGAACCAGAAGCGGTCCGCTTTCAGGCCATCGGAGGCGTCGACGATGAACTCGATCGTGCCGGCGCCCGAGTAGTTGATTGCCTTGGCGGCCGTCACGGCGGCTTCCGTCATCGCGTCGCGCAACTCGGGCGTCATGCCGGGGGCGGGCGCCTCCTCGATCACCTTCTGGTGGCGGCGCTGCGCCGAGCAGTCGCGCTCGAAGAGATGCACCGCGCTGCCAAAGTTGTCGCCGAACACCTGAACCTCGATATGGCGCGGCTTGTCGACATACTTCTCCACCAGCACGCGGTCGTCGCCGAAGGCGGCCTTGGCCTCGCGCCGCGCGCCGGAAAGCGCCTCGGAGAAATCGTCCGGATGGTCGACACGCCGCATGCCCTTGCCGCCGCCGCCGGCGCGCGCCTTGATCAGAACGGGATAGCCGATCTCTCGCGCCTTGGAGGCGAGCAGCACGATCTCCTGCGCCTCGCCGTGATAGCCGGGCACCACCGGCACGCCGGCCTTTTCCATCAGCCGCTTGGCGGCATCCTTCAGCCCCATGGCGCGGATCGAGGCGGCGGACGGGCCGATGAAGACGAGCCCGGCCGCCGTCACCTGGTCGACGAAATCAGGATTTTCCGACAGGAAGCCGTAGCCGGGATGGATCGCTTGCGCGCCGGTGGCGAGCGCCGCGGCAATGATCCTGTCGCCGCGCAGATAGCTCTCGCCGACGGGCGAGGCGCCGATATGCACCGCCTCATCGGCCATCTCGACATGCAAGGCGCGGGTATCGGCATCCGAGTAGATCGCGACAGTGCGCACGCCGAGCTTGCGCGCGGTGCGGATGACGCGACAGGCGATCTCGCCGCGATTGGCGATCAGGATCTTGCCGAACATGGAGCCTCCCCCAGCAAGGTTCGAACCGCGAGAGAAGCACGGCGCTTGAGCACCCCCCTCTGTCCTACCGGACATTGTCCGGCAGGCCAGAGGGGGGTACTGTCCCGCCAGCCTATCCCGGCAAGCGTTCGTCCAACATGATGGACGACCACTCCCTTACCAAGGGAGTGGTCTAACGAGGTCGTCTTCTTTTTGGTCATCAGTTCAGCTTTCCCCGATGGCAGCAACGGCTTGCCGGTATAGTTCCGCCGTCGGCTCGTCAAAGCAGCAGAAAGTAACGATCTGCGGTACTGCATTCTGTTGCAAGAAGCCGCTTACAATACCGGCGGCGATCCCGGTCGCTTCGTCCTTCGGAAAGCCGTAAATCCCGGTCGAGATCGCCGGGAAGGCGATCGTTTGGCAGTTATGGTCGCGGGCGATCTCGAGCGAGCGCCGGTAGCAGGAGGCAAGCAGTTCCGCCTCGCCCTTGCCGCCGCCTTGCCAGACCGGCCCGACCGCATGGATGACGTAGCGTGCCGGCAGGCGATAGCCCTTGGTCAGCTTGGCGTCGCCGGTGTTGCAGCCTCCGAGCGTGCGGCATTCGGCGCTCAGTTCAGGGCCTGCCGCGCGGTGGATGGCGCCGTCGACACCGCCGCCGACGAGCAGCGAGGAGTTGGCGGCATTGACGATGGCATCGACCGCGAGCTTGGTGATGTCGCCGGTGTGAACGCGGATCCTGTCGCTGACGCCGCTCATCGTCACATCCTGAACACGCCGAACCTGGTTTCCTCCACCCCGGCATTGAGCGCCGCCGAGAGGCTGAGCGCCAGCACCTCGCGCGTCTTGGCCGGATCGATGATGCCGTCGTCCCAGAGCCGTGCCGAGGAATAGAGCGGGTGGCCCTCATGCTCGTATTTCATCAGGATCGGCTTGCGGAACTTCGTTTCCTCCTCGGCGCTCCATTGGCCGCCCTTGCGCTCGATGCCTTCGCGTTTGACCATGGCGAGCACGGTCGCCGCCTGTTCGCCGCCCATCACCGAGATGCGCGCGTTCGGCCACATCCACAGGAAGCGGGGCGAATAGGCCCGGCCGCACATGCCATAGTTGCCGGCGCCGAACGAGCCGCCGATGATCACCGTGAGCTTGGGCACGCGCGCCGTCGCGACCGCCATGACCAGCTTGGCGCCGTCCTTGGCGATACCGCCGGCCTCGTACTTTCGCCCAACCATGAAGCCGGTGATGTTCTGCAGGAAGATCAGCGGAATGCCGCGCTGGCAGCAGAGCTCGATGAAATGCGTGCCCTTCAGCGCGCTTTCCGAAAACAGCACGCCATTGTTGCCGAGGATGCCGACCGGCATGCCATGCAAATGGGCAAAGCCGGTGACCAAGGTGGTGCCGTAATTCTGCTTGAACTCGTCGAACTCGGAACCGTCGACGAGACGGGCGATTACCTCGCGGACGTCATAAGGTTGGCGCAAATCCGTCGGCACGATGCCGTAAAGCTCATGCGGGTCGTGAAGCGGCGATACAGGTTTCTGCAGGTTGAGGCTTACGGCCTTGTTCCGATTCAAGTTCTTGACGATACGCCGGCAAATGGCCAGCGCGTGCTCGTCGTCCATCGCATAGTGATCGGCGACGCCGGAAAGCCTGGTGTGAACGTCGGCGCCGCCGAGCTCCTCGGCGCTGACGTCCTCGCCGGTGGCGGCCTTCACCAGCGGCGGGCCGCCGAGAAAAATGGTCGCCTGGTTGCGCACCATGATCGTCTCGTCCGACATCGACGGCACATAGGCGCCGCCCGCCGTGCAGGAGCCCATGACGCAGGCGATCTGCGGGATGCCGGCCGCCGACATGTTGGCCTGGTTGTAGAAGATGCGGCCGAAATGCTCCCGGTCCGGGAAGACCTCGTCCTGGTTGGGCAGATTGGCGCCGCCGCTGTCGACCAGGTAGACGCAGGGCAGGTTGTTCTGCAGCGCGATTTCCTGCGCGCGCAAATGCTTCTTCACCGTCAGCGGATAATAGGTGCCGCCCTTCACCGTGGCGTCGTTGACGACGACCATCACCTCCCTGCCTTCGACGCGGCCGATGCCGGTGATGATGCCGGCGGCGGGGATGTCCTCGCCATACATCGACCATGCCGCGAACTGGCCGACCTCGAGGAAGGGCGAGCCGGTGTCGAGCAGTTGCGCCAGCCGTTCGCGCGGCAGGAGCTTGCCGCGGCCTTGGTGGCGCTCGCGCGCCTCGTCCGAGCCGCCGCGCTCGATGCCGGCCGCCTTCTCGGCGATGTCGGCGACCAGCGCCCGCATGCGCTCGGCATTGGCGCGGAAGGTGTCGGAGGAGGGGGAGATCTGGGAGGCGAGGGCAGGCATTGACGAACCTCAGATGATATCATATTTTAGTATCACTTTGGGCTCTTGCCCTAACCCTAGAGGAGTCGGCCATCAGGGTACTCGATTTGGGCAGGGCGAAAAGTCACGAAAGCCGCGCACCGGCAGACGCTGGACAGGATATTTGCGAACCCGGTCAGCGCCTCGATCAAATGGCGCGATGTCGAGGCGTTGTTGATAGCACTAGGCGCTGAGGTTTCAGAGGGCAGCGGCTCGCGCGTCCGGTTCACAATATCCGGCCGGACGCTGTTCCTCCACCGCCCGCATCCGTCACCCGATACCAAGCGGTGGGCGGTCAGGGAGATCAGAGAGTTTTTGACGAACGTTGGAATAAGGCCATGAAGCTTTACAAGGGATATGCCGGATCGATCGAATTCGACGACGAGGACATGGTATTCCATGGCCGCATCCTTGGCATCCGCGACATCGTTACCTTCGAGGCCGAGACCGCCGAGGAATTGGTGAAATCGTTCCACGACAGCGTCGATGACTACCTTGCCTTTTGCAAAGAGCGTGGCGTCGATCCGCAGAAACCCTATTCCGGCAAGCTCGCTCTCCGCACCACGCCGGAAATCCATGCCTTGCTTGGCAAGGCGGCCGCAAGCGATGGCAAATCGATCAACCAGTGGGTATCTGACACGCTCGCCGAAGCTGCCCGCAAGCGGGTCGATGAAAGCTCGACGAAGGTCACAACCCGAGCGCACTAGTTCCCCTCCGCCATGATCTCTCGGCCGATCAGCCAGCGGCGGATCTCGCTGGTGCCGGCGCCGATCTCGTAGAGCTTGGCGTCGCGCAACAGTCGCCCGGTCGGATAGTCGTTGATGTAGCCGTTGCCGCCGAGGAGCTGGATGGCGTCGAGCGCCATCTGCGTCGCCTTTTCGGCGGCGAACAGCACGCAGCCGGCGGCGTCCTTGCGGGTGGTCTCGCCGCGGTCGCAGGCGGCCGCCACCGCATAGACATAGGCGCGCGCGGCGTTCACCGTCACATACATGTCGGCAAGCTTGCCCTGCACAAGCTGGAAAGTACCGATCGGCTGGCCGAACTGCTTGCGCTCGTGCACATAGGGGACCGCCACGTCGAGGCAGGCCGCCATCAGCCCGATCGGCCCGCCGGAGAGCACAGCGCGCTCATAATCGAGGCCCGACATCAGCACTTCCACACCGCGCCCTTCCTCGTGCAGCACATTCTCGAACGGCACCTCGACATTCTCGAAGACGAGCTCGCCGGTATTGGAGCCGCGCATACCAAGCTTGTCGAGTTTCTGCGCCACTGAAAAGCCGGCGAAGCTCTTCTCGATGATGAAGGCGGTGATGCCGCGCGAATGGCGCTCGGGATCGGTCTTGGCATAGACCACCAACGTCTCCGCGTCGGGGCCGTTGGTGATCCACATTTTCGAGCCGTTGAGCACATAGCGGTCATTGCGCTTTTCGGCGCGCAGCCGGAGCGACACCACATCCGAGCCGGCGCCGGATTCCGACATCGCCAGCGCGCCGACCTTTTCGCCCGAGCATAGGGCAGGAAGGTACTTCTCCTTCTGCGCCGGCGTCGCCCAGCGGTTGATCTGGTTGACGCAGAGGTTGGAATGCGCGCCGTAGGAAAGGCCGACGGAGGCCGACGCGCGCGAAATCTCTTCCATCGCCACGACATGGGCGAGATAGCCCATGCCGCTGCCGCCGAAATCCGGATCGGCGGTGATGCCGAGCAGGCCGAGTGCGCCGAGCTCGCTCCACAGATGCGTCGGGAATTCGTTCGCGCGGTCGATTTCGGCCGCGATCGGCGCGATCCTGTCCTGGGCGAAGCGCCGCACCGTGTCGCGCAACGTCTCGATATCCGGATCGAGCCCGAAATTCAGTGTGCTCGTGTACATGCCGTTCCTCCCGCGCATGCCCCGATCTTCGTGGGGATCATGCCTGTATCAGAGTGCCACGGCGTCCCCGGCGCGCTCGGAACGACGCGCGGTGCCATGGCTGATTGTCGCGCCGACCAGGCGCATTGTCATCGACAGATATGTCGTGGTGACCTCAGTGATCGACAGCCGCTCGCACGGCCGGAACCAGACGATGACGCCGGTCATCATCTGGATCAGCGCCATGGCGGTGAGCCCGGTGTCGTCGATCTCGAAGACACCGGCTTCCATGCCGTCGCGCAGGATCGCGCGCAACTCCTTCTCATAGGCCGTGCGCATCTTCAGGATCTGCGTCAGCCGCTCATGCGAGAGGCTGCGCAATTCCATGTTGGAGACATGGGTGGCGTGGCGCCGCTCGATATGGAAGGCGATGTGGTTCTCGACATAGGCGGCGAGCCGCGCCACCGGATCGTTCGTTGCCGGCCGTGCGTTATTCCAAGCCTCCAGCAGGCCTTCCATATGCTCGCGCATCAGCGTGAACAGCAGGTCTTCCTTGGTCGGGAAGTAACGGTAGAGCGCGGCGGCCTGCACCCCGACTTCGGCCGCGAGCTGGCGCATCGACATCGCCTCGTAGCCTAGGCGCGCGATCAGGTTGACCGCCGCCTCGCGGACGGCCGCCTCGGTTTTTTCTCCGTCGGAGCCTGTGGTGCGTGCCATGCGTGCCTCTGTGTGAGCAATAATAAAACGAACGTTCAATTAATTCAAGGCACAGGGGATAGATTGTTCCTCGCCCCCGCAAAGCGGGGGAGAGGTGGCTCGGGCGGAGCCCGAGACGGAGCGGGGGCTGCAGCGTTGGCGGGTTTGCTCTGAAATTCATCAAAGAAGCGCTGTCCCCCTCTCCGTCGCGGCTTCGCCGCGCCACCTCTCCCCCACTACGGTGGGGGCGAGGAAAGGGGCCTAAGCGACAATCCTGAAATCGGCAGGCGCGTCATCCGCGGCTTCCTCGACCTCGACCGCCGAGACCAGCGCGCCCCGCGGCCCTTGCCAAAGGCGGTCGATCATTGCGTCGACCGCGGCATGGGAGCCGGCGATGAGCGCTGTGACCGAGCCGTCGGCCTCGTTGCGCACCCAGCCCGTCACGCCAAGACGTATGGCTTCGCGGTGCGTCCACACCCGGTAGCTTACGCCTTGCACCGTGCCGCTTATGCGCGCTCGCACGGCTCTTTTCCGACCCTGCATTGCCCGCTCCAGATCTTTCCCATCAATCTGGAGCAGAACGGATCAAATGCAACGGCTTGATCGGCAGGCGAAACTGCCAATTAATAGTTGACCAAGTCAACTGACAGGGAAATTATCGGGACGTCGCAAAAGTCTCTGAAAGGAGGTCTGCATGCCGCACGAAGCCCTGGTCGATGAGATCCGCCGCTTCAACCGGTTCTACACCGGGCTGGTTGGGCTGCTCGATGAGACCTTGATGCAGAGCCCTTACACCCTGATCGAAGCCCGCGTGCTGTTCGAGCTTGGCCGCGGTTCCCGGACCGCTGGCGGCCGGGCCGGCTTCCTGGCGCGCATGTTTGATCTCGATCTCGCCCCGGTTGCATCCGAATTGGCCGGCGAACTGGGCCTCGCCCCAGCCTACCTCTTGAGGGTCCTGCGGAAATTCACCGCCATGGGGCTGGCCGAAATGCGCGCCGGCCCGGAGGGTGGGCTGCCCGTTCTTTCGCTGACCTCGCGCGGCGAGGCCGCGCTGGCCGATCTCGAGGCGGCGACGGACCGTGATCTCGCCCGCCTGATCGCCAAGCTCGGCGGCGAGGAAGCCTTGGCGCTTTCGGATGCGCTGAGCCGCGTGAGCCGCTTGCTGGAAACCGCAAGAATGTGAAATTGCCAGCGCCGGCGCGGCAGACGCTGGTGGCCACGGATTCCAGCTCTCATGGACGACGCAGCAAACCGCTATTTGCGGCCTGCGCCACTTGAATGCCAACCACGGCAGAAGCCGGATGCCTGGATCAGTTCCCCCTTGCCGCCGCCAGCGCGCCGGGCAATTCCTCGGCGAAGATGTCGAGCTCATGGTCGAGGCCGACGCTGACCCTGATGCAGCGGTCGAGCCGTGGCGCCATCGGCTTGCGAATGAAGACGTCGCGCGACAAAAGGGCCTGCATCACCTTCAGCGCGAAGGCGCCGTCATGACCGCAGTCGATGGTGACGAAATTGGTGGCCGAGGGCAGCGGCTTCAGGCCGTTCTCTTCGGCGACGGCCGCGATGCGGCGGCGTCCGGCCGCCACGCGCGCCACCACTGAGTTCAGATAGTCCTGGTCGGCCAACGCCTCGAGGCCGGCGATCTGCGCCATGCGGCTGACGCCGTAATGGTTGCGGATCTTCTCGAAGTCGCGGATCACTTCCCGTTCTGCCACCGCGTAGCCGCAGCGAATGCCGGCCAGTCCGTAGGCCTTGGAGAAGGTGCGCATGCGCACGACATTCGGCCGCGCGACATCGATCGGCGGCAGCGCCGAGGCCGGGCCCAACTCGCCATAGGCCTCGTCCAGCACCAGCATGGTGGTTTCCGGCAGCGCCTCGATGAAGCGGATGACCTCCGGCGCCTCCCACCAGTTCCCCATCGGATTGTCCGGATTGGACAGGTAGACCAGCGGCGCCTTTTCCCGGCGAACCGCGGCCAGCAGCCCCTCGAGGTCCTCCCTGTCGTTGGCGTAAGGCACCGTCACCAGCCGTCCGCCGACACCGGCGATGTGGAAGTTGAAGGTCGGGTAGGCGCCGAGCGAGGTCACCACCGCATCGCCCGGCGCGACATACATGCGGGCCACAAGGCCAAGCAGCCCGTCAATGCCTTCGCCGACGACCACGTTCTCGATGCTGACGCCATGGTGAGCGGCCGCCGCGGCCTTCAGGTCGAAATTGTCCGGGTCGCAATACATCCACTGGTCGCGGGCGACGCTCTCCATGCGGGCGATCACGCGCGGCGAGGGGCCGAAGCTGCTCTCATTGGCGCCGATGCGGGCGCGGAAAGGCCGCCCGCGCTCGCGCTCCTGCGCCTCCGGCCCGACGAACGGCACCGTGGTGGGAAGCGCGCCGATGATCGGCGTAAGGGCAGGGCGCTGGCGCATGGCAAAGGCTCGGTTGAGAAAGGGGGCTTCTTGCTAGCGTGAGCCAAGGGTGGGCGCAAGTTGGTTGACAGGTGAGATGGCCTAGCTTGATCGGCACACGGCCGCCAGCTTCCAACGGTTTGCTGCTCGCGCCGGTCTGGTAGCGTAGTGGCGAGACGCTTGCTGTCGGCCCCCCTGACGATATCGTCCGCCCGACAAATGCCTTCGACACGAACGGCGTGCTTCGACTGGATTCTCCCCGCTGCTTTTGCTAGCGAGGCAGGATGAACAACCGATTGCCGCCCGCTTGGGCCAAGCACCTCAAGACCCAACCCTCAGCGAAGGCGGCGCCAACGAAAGCTGTACCGCCCAAAGCCCAGCCGAAGGCCGGTCCGGCTCGTAGTCAGCCCGACGACATGTTGTTGAGGCAGGCGCTCGAGCTGCAAAAAGCCGAGCAATTGCCTGAGGCCGAGGAACTCTGTCTCAAGGTTCTGGCAAGAACGCCAAACCATCCGCTAGCGCTCTACATCTTGGGAACGCTAGGGCTCGGATACGACAACGAGAAAGCCTTGCGGTATTTTGCTCGGGCGGTCGGGGAGGAGCCGCGAAATCCTTACTACCACCTCAGCCTCGGCGAAACCTATTTGAGGCTCAGCGAATTCACGCCGGCGATCAGGCACATTCAGCACGCCCTGGATTTGAAGCCGGATTTGGTGGAAGCGCTTTGCGCCCTGGGCGACGCTTACAAAGCGTTTGACAAGGGGGGAATGGCGCTGCCGCTGTTCGAGAAGGCGCTCAAGATCGACCCAGATCATCCTGTGGCCCGGATGGGGCTGCCCCGCGCGCTCGCGAGCCTTGGGCGTATGGACGAAGCCGCGCTTCATCTGACAGAGGCGATAGCACGGCGCATCGCTGTGCCGGCTGCCTACAATGCACTTGTACACACGCGCAAATTCACGGAAGAGCCGCCCGAGCTTGAGGCAATCCTGATCGAGCTTCGAGATCTGGACCATGGATCGCAGGGAGCGGCAGAGCTCCATCACGCCGCCGGAAAGCTGCTTAATGATCTCCGTCGCTACAAGGAGGCGATGGATCACTTCAAGCAAGGGAATCAAGCCAGAGGCCAAAAATTCGACCTGGAAGACTACCGTCGCTGGGTCGATGCCATGATCGAAATCTTCACACCGGAACTGGTGGCTTCAAGGGCCGCTTACGGCAATCCCTCGGAGGTGCCTGTTTTCGTTGTCGGCATGCCACGCTCGGGGACGACGTTGACGGAGCAGATCTGTGCCAGTCATCCAGACGTTCATGGCGCCGGCGAACTCAGCAAGCTTAGGCGAATAGCTAATGGGATCGGTCTCAAGAACAGCTCAGATACGAACCTGGGCAGATCGATCGCGGCGATTACTCCGGAACTGACCAAAACATTGGCGGCAGAGCATCTTGCCTATTTGCGTGAGCGGGCTCCTGGCGCGCTTCGAATCGTCGACAAGATGCCTCACAATTTCGAGCTGGTTGGCCTGATCGGCATTCTGTTTCCCAACGCGCGCATAATTCATTGCCGCCGCGATGCTGTAGACAATTGCATCTCCTGTTTCGTCCTGCCATTCAGTGAAGCGCACAGCTACAGCGGCGATCTTCAGACTCTCGGGTTGTATTACAGGGAATACGATCGCCTGATGCGGCACTGGAACAATGTCCTTCCGGGTCGCATCTTCGAAAACCGGTACGAGACCCTGATTGAAAACCAAGAGGAGCAGTCGCGCCGTCTCATGGATTATCTCGGGTTGCCCTGGGACGAGGCTTGCCTGCGCTTTTTTGACAGGGATGGTTCGGTGAATACTTTCAGCCGCTGGCAGGTTCGCCAGCCGATCTATACGTCCTCCGTCAAACGATGGAAGAACTATGAAGGCGAGATCCAGCCGCTGATCGAAGCCTTGGGCGATCTTGCTGAGGTTTGAACGGACAGCGCTTGATGCCGGGCGACATCTAGGTTGCATCCTATCCCGTCGGCGTAAGCTTTCCGCCGTGAGGGTCCCCTCAGGCTGAACGCCGCGTTCCTCCCCACCCGCTGGCCTGCCGGGCATCTCCCCCCGCAAGGGGGAGATCGGATGTCGCGCCGGCTTTCGCCAATCGCCAGCGTAGCAAGATTGAGCGGGGCGCTGAAACTGCCAATCTCCCCCTTGTGCGGGAGATGTCCGGCAGGACTGGGGGCGCGAAGGATCACCACCGATCTCAACCCTGCGCGGCAACATTTCTCAATCGGGTCGAGGCCGCGTCGCTTCGCTTCTTACTCTGTCTACGTCTGCCGCTTGTCCGGATTGACCGCTTGCGTGCGGGTCCCTGCGACCGCGCGAAATGCAACCCTCCGCAAATGGCGCCCCGGGTACTGCCGCTACAAAAGAAAAACCCGGCGGTTGCCCGCCGGGTTCAATTTCAGTCAGACGCTGCTGATTAGAACGAGCGCTGGAAGCGGAGGAGACCGCCGACGCTGTTTTTCTTGTTGGCGTTTGTCCAGTTGCCGTAGAACGTGCCATCGTCGAAGTGACCAAAGTGGTCCCAGTCAACTTCGGCCGTGACCGTGAAGCCGGGGACGATGTCGTAAGCGACGTTCGCTGCAAGGCCGTAGTTCTTGTCGTCGTCACCCGACACCTGGAGGTTGAACGAGGTCTTCTCGTTGAACTTGTAGGTGCCGCCGGCCCACCAGGCCCAGTTGCCGCCCCACTGCTTGTAGAAGCCGCGACCGTTGGCATCGATGCCCTGGCGTACGCCTCCGACTACAGGGTGAACAACATTGAGATCGCCATCGGAGCCATAGCCGAACATGCCGAACAGCGAGATAGCGTCGTTGACGGTGACGTCCAAGCGGACCTTGCCGGCGACTTCCTCGTAGTTGGCGTCATAGGCGACAACACCGGTGATCGCGCCCCAGCCCTGCGTGTACTTCACGCCGCCGACGACATGCGGCACATAGCTGTCGATCGTGCCGACGACGCCCGAACCTTCTTCGAGCGAGACCACGGCCGAGAAGCCGTTGCCGGCGTCGAAGTAGTACTGCACGACGTTGGTGTCGAAGTCGCCGTAGGGAACGATCGTGTCCTGGATGACGTTGCCGGCGTAGCCGATGAACGTGTTGAAGGCCGATTCGTCCTTACCGACGCGCAGGCCACCAAGCTGGATCCAGGCGAAGTTCAGCGAGACGCCCTTGTTGAAGGCGGGATTGCCTTGAAGATTGACAATGCCATCGCTGGTGGTGAACTGGCCGTAGTTGTTGCGGTTGCCGAAGTTGAAGCGGGTCTCGGTGTAGGTCTTCAACGTGCCGAGTTCGGTTTCCTGGCCGGTCCAGGTCTTCAGCGTGAAGC
>NZ_RZSL01000520.1:0-4298 GCF_003997355.1 Mesorhizobium sp. M1E.F.Ca.ET.041.01.1.1
GGCCCGACCAGTCCAAGGTCGACGCCGTCGACGACGACTGGGACCAGTTCGAGAGCTTCGAGGCCTATGATGCCTTCACCCGCGCCTGGCTGCTCGCGGCGCGCCGCGTGCTGAAGCCCAACGGCACCATCTGGGTCATCGGCTCTTACCACAACATCTTCCGCGTCGGCGCGAGGATGCAGGACCTTGGCTTCTGGATCCTCAACGACGTCGTCTGGCGCAAGACCAACCCGATGCCGAACTTCCGCGGCCGCCGCTTCCAGAACGCGCATGAGACGATGATCTGGGCCTCGCGCGACCAGAAGGGCAAGGGCTACACCTTCAACTACGAAGCGCTGAAAGCGTCGAACGACGACCTGCAGATGCGCTCCGACTGGCTGTTCCCGATCTGCACCGGTGGCGAGCGCCTGAAGGACGACAACGGCAACAAGCTGCATCCGACGCAGAAGCCGGAGGCATTGCTTGCCCGCATCATGATGGCCTCGACCAAGCCGGGCGACGTCGTGCTCGATCCCTTCTTCGGCTCGGGCACTACCGGCGCCGTCGCCAGGCGCCTCGGCCGCCACTTCGTCGGCATCGAGCGCGAGCAGGGCTATATCGATGCCGCCAATGAGCGCATCGCATCCGTTCGCCCGCTTGATGGCGCCGACCTCACCGTGCTTTCGGGCAAGCGCGCCGAGCCGCGCGTCGCCTTCATCAGCCTGATCGACACCGGCCTGGTGGCGCCGGGCGCCACGCTCTATGACGCCAAGAAGCGCTGGGCCGCCAAGGTGCGCGCCGACGGCACGCTGGCCATCGGCGACAGCGCCGGCTCGATCCACAAGATCGGCGCCGAAGTGCAGGGGCTGGATGCCTGCAACGGCTGGACCTTCTGGCACTACGAGCGCAGCGGCGGGCTGACCCCGATCGACGAGCTGCGGCGCATCGCGCGCCTCGGCATGGAGCGGGCAGGCGGCTGATCCGCCAGACCAATTCCAGGAAAAGTGCGCAGCGGTTTTCCGTCCGGAATTGCGGAAGAACAATATTCAAGAGCGGTTCGGCGATCCCATGGAATCGTCGAACCGCACTTGAATCAAGACGTGAACGGATCGCCGCAAGCGATTCAGATCAAGCCGCAATCCCAAACCGCTCAAGGTCTGCTTGAAGCGCCTTGGCGTCGGTGAACAGCACCGCCTGCCAGCCGGCGGCCTTGGCCCCATCGACATTCTTCTGGCTGTCGTCGATGAACAGCGTCGCCGAGGGTTCGAGCCCGAAGGCCGCGATGTGATGATCGTAGATGGCGCGGTCCGGCTTGATCAGGCCGATCTCGCCCGAGACGGTCACGCCGCGCGGGCGGCCGAGAAAATCGAAGCGCTGACGGGCTTCAGCAAGTGTGTCGACGGCAAAGTTGGTTAGCAAGGTCACGTCATGGCCGCCTTCGATCAGTCCGACCATGATGGCGACGCTGTCGTCATAGGCATGCGGCACCATCTCGTGCCAGTGGCGGCGGAAGTTTCGGATGTTCTCGGCGTGGCCGGGATGCTCGGCGATCAGCAGCGCCTCGGCCTCTTCCCACGTGCGGCCGCGATCCTGCTCGAGGTTCCATTCGCTGGTGCAGACATTGGCGAAGAACCACTTCCGCTCTTCCACATTGGGGATCAGTCGGCTGAACGCAAGGTCCGGGTCGTAATGGATCAGCACCCTGCCGATGTCGAATACGATGTGGCGGATTTCAGTCATTGCCTGCCTTTCAATGTGGACGCTTTTTGGTCGCGCCGGGTATCGCCGCCTCGATTACCTTTTTCATGACGGTGGGCAGCGCTTCCCCGGAAATTTCATGGGCCAGCGACCAGAAATGCCCACCCGGCACATCACCTTTGATGTGGGCATGAAAGACTTCGAGTTCGAGCGCGAAATGCGTGAAAACATGGCCGATCCGCCCGGCGCGCCGCCAGTCGGCCGGAAAGGGTGCTGCAGCTGGCGTGGTCGCGCCATCGATCCGCGCCGTCCAGGCAGTGGTGGGCACCTCGGTCATGCCGCCGAGCAGCCCCTTGTCGGGTCGCTTGCGCAGCAGGATGGCGCCATCGCTGCGTTGGGCGACAAAGGCAGCACCCCGCCTGAGCGGCTTGTCGTCCTTCGGCAGGCGGACCGGGAACCGCTCCGGATCGCCAGAAAGGATCGCGCTGCAATCTTCCCGCACCGGGCACAGCATGCAGCGCGGGCGGCGCGGCGTGCAGATCGTCGCGCCGAGATCCATCATCGCCTGGGCGAAATCGCCGGGCCTTGTTTGCGGCACCAGCTTTTCGACCAGTGCGCGGATCTCTGGCTTGGCCTCGCCGAGTGGCGTTTCGATCGAATAGAGCCGCGAGATGACGCGCTCGACATTGCCGTCGACGACAGCGGCCGGCCGGTCGAAGGCTATCGCCGCTATCGCCGCTGCCGTATACGCTCCGATGCCCGGCAATTGCCTCAGGCCGGCTTCGGTGTCGGGGAAGCGGCCGCCCTGCCGCGCCACGAGATCGGCGCAAGCCTTCAGGTTGCGCGCCCGGGAATAATAGCCGAGCCCGGCCCAGGCCTTCATGACGTCCTCGGCGGGCGCGGCGGCCAGCGCCTCGACGCTCGGCCATTTCTCCAGGAAGCTGCGGAAATAGGCTTTCACCGCCTCAACGGTGGTCTGCTGCAGCATCACCTCGGAGAGCCACACGCGGTAGGGATCGGGCCTTGTCCCGCGCGCGAGTGCCCCCGGTATTACACGCCAGGGCAGGTCGCGGTGATGCGCGTCATACCAGGCAAGCAGGCGGGCGGAGATATCCAAGGATTCGCTTTCGCCGGCGTCTCCGGATACGGCCTTCTCGGCTGCGGCCTTGCGGGTCTGGTCTTGCGGTGCCATTGATCGGGTGGGTTTGGGATCGGAGAACGCACATGGCAGGGAAAAGGCCCTTCGGCAATCCCGTTCCGGTGAGCGATCTCGCGACCGAGATCCTCGACCCGGTGCTGAGGAAGCGCGCCGGCATCTCGATCGGACTGGTGCAATCGTGGGAAGAGATCGCCGGCCCACGCTTGGCCAGCCACTCGCGCCCGGAAAAGATCCAATGGCCGCGCCGCCTGCACGAGGACGATCCGTTCGAGCCGGCAATGCTTATCATCGCCTGCGAAGGCATGGCGGCGCTGCATCTGCAGCATGAGGCCGGCGAGGTCATCAACCGCGTCAACGCCTTTCTGGGCTTCAACGCCATCGGCCGCATCAAGATATTGCAGAAGCCGGTCCTTTCGGCAAAAGCCCGTCCGAAACCGGCGCCGAGGCCGCTCAGCGAGGCGGAGAAATCGAAGCTGGCGCGCACGGTCGGCAAGATCGAGGACGATGGCCTGCGCGCTTCGCTCGAACGGCTCGGAGCGACCATTCTGGGTCAAAAAAGGCCGTGAGCGTATCTCCCGAAAGTGTGCGGCGGTTTTGGGAAAAGTGGTGTGGCGTGCTGCAAAATCGTCGTCAATATCGCGTATTCGTGATCGCGGCCGAAAAATTTGGCGATTGGATTGGGGACGGCGATGCCTTAATTCGCGCCAACTCTCGCCTTTTCTAGCCCTTGCATTGCAAAATCCAACCGATATCAGGTGATTCGCATGAACCGTTCTTTGTCCCGCAGGAACCTTTTGACCACGCTGGCCGCCGTTCCGGCTGTGGCGCTGCTTGCCGCGTGCAGCGACTCTGGCGAGGACGCGAAGGCGGCCGATGTGAAGCCCGCCAACCCGTCGACGCCAGCCAAGCCGGCCACGCCGGCCGCCGCTAAGGCGCCGGAGGCTCAAGGCACGGTCGACATGGCGGAACTGTTGAAGCCCGGCGCTTTGCCCGAAAAGCAGCTCGGCAAGGACGACGCCAAGGTCACCATCGTAGAATATGCGTCGATGACCTGCCCGCATTGCGCGCATTTCGCCATGACCACCTTCCCTGAGTTGAAGACCAAGTACATCGACACCGGCAAGGCCCGCTACATCCTGCGCGAATTCCCGTTCGATCCCAGCGCCGAGGCAGGCTTCATGCTGGCGCGCTGCGCCAAGGACAACTATTTCCCGATGGTCGATGTGCTGTTCAAGCAGCAGCCGAGCTGGGTTGGCGTCAGCAACACCAAGGAAGCGCTGCTGCAGATCTCCAAGCTTGCCGGTTTTACACAGGAGTCCTTTGAGGCCTGCTTGACGGACCAGAAACTTCTGGACGATGTGAGAGCAGTCCAGAAACGCGGAGCGGACGAGTTCAAGGTCGACTCGACGCCGACCTTCTTCATCAACGGAAAGACCTACAAAGGGGCGATGTCGATTGAGGA
>NZ_RZSL01000521.1:0-4289 GCF_003997355.1 Mesorhizobium sp. M1E.F.Ca.ET.041.01.1.1
ATTTGGGCGAACAATCCTCTCTTCATTGCGGCGGCGGTGTTGACTGCGGCGCCCTTCGTCGGCCTCGCCTGGCGCACACGCGAATGGATCGGGTGGTGACGGGCCATGAGCCGATTTTTGCCGCTTACCATCCGCTTCGTCAGCGGCGGCACGATGGTGGTTTCCTCGATCGCCGGCGCAAAAAAGGCGCTTGGCGGAGAATGGAAGGACAAGAAGGCGCCGGACTACCTCGCGGCGGCGCGGCTGGTCGACGACGCCATGGCAGGCATCTGCCGCCCGGCTGTTGCCTTCGCCGCCTTCAAGAAGGCTGCCGCCCAGCAAGGCCTCCTGAGGTCGGCCGACCCTAGCGCGGCGCTCTCGATGCTCGACGCGCTATGGTCACGCGACGGCAAGAGCCCGCCGGACTGACGCGCTCACCTTCCAGTGGCCGCAGCAACCATACCCGACCTGAGCCGTTCCGACACCGGGAAGGTAAAACATGTTCGAAGGGTTTGAAATCGCCGAGGTCGACACGGACGGAGCACGGATTTTCATTCGCCGCGCCGGCAGCGGACCGGCGCTGCTCCTGCTGCATGGCTTCCCCGAAACGCATCTGATGTGGCGCGACGTGGCGCCGAAGCTCGCCGACCGGTTCAGCGTCGTCTGCGCCGACCTGCGCGGCTACGGGAGAAGCTCCTGCCCGCCATCCGATCCGGTCCATGCGCCTTACGCCAAGCGCGCCATGGCCGCCGACGTCGCGGCGCTGATGACGAAGCTCGGCTTTGCCCGCTTCATGGTTGCCGGCCACGATCGCGGCGGGCGTGTGGCTTATCGCCTGGCGCTGGACTGCCCCGATCGTATCGAAAAGCTAGCCGTGCTCGACATCATACCCACCGCCGATGCCTGGGACCGGGCCGACGCCCGGCTGGCGCTCGGCTATTGGCCCTGGTCGCTGCTGGCGCAACCGGAGCCGCTGCCGGAGACGATCATGGCGGCGGCCGCGGATGCGATCGTCGACAATGCGCTGGGCGGCTGGGGCTCCTCGCCTGACGTGTTCCCGGCTGCCGTGAGGCAGGCTTACGTCAAGGCCTTGCACGATCCGATGCATATCCATGCCATCTGTGAGGAATATCGGGCGGCGGCGACGCTCGACCGCGAGCATGATCATGCCGACCGGTCGGTCGCCCGGCGCATTGCTTGCCCGGTCCTGACGCTCTGGAGCGAGCATGGCGCGCTCGCCGAGTGGTATGCAGCCGAAGGCGGCCCGCTGGAGCTGTGGCGGCGCTGGGCCCATGATGTGCAGGGCGGCGCAATGCCCGGCGGTCATTTCTTTCCCGAGGAACTGCCTGACGAGACAGCCGCCATGCTCAGCGATTTTCTGCTGCCGCCTAAAGCCCGTAGACCAGGGTGAGATAAATCGCCGGCGCGGCGATCAGGCAGAGCGCCATGGCGATAACCACGGCGTTGCCAAGCCGCACGGCGCGCCTGGCAATGTCGGCGGCGTCTTCATCGTCCTGGATGAGGTCGAGGATCGAGGTGTCGGCGAGCACGGAGAAATGATTGTCGTTTGCGGGGCGGCTTTCAGCGTTCCGCAGCGCGGGCTTGGCAGAAATAAGGGGCAAAACGTCGTCTCACTTTCGAAACCGGCAACGCGGCTTCCTTGTTACGATGATTCTTGTTGGGTTCCGACGGTATCGGGTGCCCGCCGTTTGCGCGGAAACGGCGGGCACCCAAAAGCCGACGACGGAGGGGGGTCCATCGACGACCGCCCAATAACTCGAAACGCATGCTTTGGTTGCTCTGCCGGGCCTAATGCTCGGGCTCCTCGGACCTCGGTCGTAGGAACTGCTCGGACCATGGCCTGCAAGCAGCGAGCGGGCGGCTCGCTGCTCATTCCCATTTCCGACCGGCGGGTCGACGATCGCCGCCGCGCTATTCACAAAATATTTCGCGCGGAACGGCCGCCGCGGGCGCCGGTTCTTCCTATTCAAGGAAGTCAAACCTCCCTTGAATTCACACCAAGACCATCCGGGACAAGATGGAGTTCAGATATGCCCAATCGAGGTGGACGCCACGAACAGCATGTGAAGGCCGGCCAGCAGAGCCATAAGAACCGCGACCAGGATCGGCGTCGCGGCAGCGGGCAGCAGCAAGCTGAAAACCGCAACATGGGTCAGCACAGAGGCGGCAGCGGCAGTTTTGCCGAAGACCGCGAACGGGCTTCCGAAGCAGGCCGCACGGGCGGCCAGTCCTAAATCTCGAACCGGTGCCCGCTGACGCGGGCGCTTTCCCTTTTTCAAAATCGACGTGTCATTCAAATCGATGGAGCGCAACAATGGCGAAGAAATCCGGGGCGGCGAACGGCCTTGAAAGCCTTTTCGTAGACGGCCTGAAAGACATATATTACGCGGAAAAGAAAATCCTGAAGACATTGCCCAAGCTTGCAAAGGCGGCACAGTCCGAGGAACTGAGCGCGGCGTTCGAGAAGCATCGCCTGGAGACGGAAGGCCAGGTCGACCGTCTCGAACAGGTCTTCGAACTCATCGGCAAGGCCGCCAGGGGCAAGACCTGCCCGGCGATCGACGGCATTCTCGAAGAAGGCGCGGAGATTCTCGAGGAGTATGAGGAGGAACCTGCCCTCGATGCCGGCCTTGTCGGCGCCGCCCAGGCGGTCGAGCACTATGAGATAGCGCGCTACGGCACGCTGATTGCCTGGGCGGAGCAACTCGGCCTGGCCGACGCGTTGCCGCTGCTGCGTGAGACGCTCAAGGAAGAAGCCGCTACCGACGAGGCGTTGACCAAGCTCGGCGAAAGCGGCGCCAACGAACGGGCCTTGCGGGCGGCCGCCTGACGTGGCTGTCATTCGCATGCCAAGGACCTGATGCGGTCGTGCGGTCTTGGCTCGCAGTCGGGACCGCATGCTGGCGCCGATCCGTGCCGGGGCGAGGGACATAGCCGCATCAGCCATTCTCTCCCTGATGGAACCAGTCGCGCCTCCCGCAGTTGCCTAGAAGCGGCCGTCCAGCAAGGCGGCCGCTATCGGCGGGACAACCAGTGGAGGCTCCGATGTCGCTGCAGACCCTTCATCCCGAACGCGTCGACGAGACACGCGTGCAAGCCTACTCGACCTTTGCTCCCGCCCTCATCAACGCGCTGTCGCAACGGCTGGCCCGCTGTCAGGGCCTGAAAGAACTGGGCGAGATGGAGACGTCGCTGATCAGGCTTGTCGAGGAAACGGATATCGCCGCGCCACATGCCGACGCCATGCGTGAATTCGCGATCGAGCTGATTGTGTCGACGATGAGGAATGTGCGCAGCCATCCCGACACGAAGAGCGATCTGGAGGAGATCGACGACCGCCGCACGCAAGGGCGCTCGGAGATTCCGGAGACGCTGGAGGAACAGTTGCAGTCCGGTCTGGAGGACAGTTTCCCGGCGAGCGATCCGCCGGCGGTCGTCTCGACCGCTATCACCGGCGGGTCGAAGCACATCGTCGGAACCGATGAGGTGCTGCGCCGCAAGAAGCAGGCACGCGGCAGGTCATCGGGACGGCGGGCTGGAGCGGCAACAACGGGAGTTTTACGATGAACCAGCCTAACGGCAAGATCCCGAACCGCCCGGGCGCCGGTCATGCGCCGTCACCCAGCCGGTTGCCGACCAAGGGCGGCGACGATCCGGACGTGCGGTTCCTGGCCGAAAACACCGATCTCTCGCCCAAGCAGGCGCGCGAGCTGATCCGCGAGCATGGGCATGATCGCGACAAGCTGCTTGAGATCGCGCGAACCATGAAGGCGGAGGGCTGAGTTCGGCCCGACGTCGAATGAGAGGTGAGTCACTGAGCGGATGTAATCTCCCCCCTTGATGAGGGGAGATCGGCACGCGCCCTCAGCCACCGTAAAGACCGATCTCGTCTGGCTGGATGGAAGCAGATTTCCCCTCGCCTTGCTTGCCAGCTTCCCTCTCCAGCGCAGCGTCCAACCTGTCGCCGTCGCTGCTTTGCGGATCGGCGATTGAATTGACCAGCGTATCGAGCGAAACGCCAAGCTGATCCAGGCCAAGCTGCCTTTCGATCTCTGCGATCGCGGACGGGGATTGCCGCTTCAGCGCCTCGACCGCGTTCTTGACGGCCGTGCCATAGGAGATCACGGATTCGTAGTCGCCCTGGTCGAGGCCGAACTCCTTGCCCGCGCGCTCCATCAGCCGGACCTTTGTCGCCGTGACGTTGAGGCCGTCCAGGCTGAACATGGATTGGGAAATTTCGGCCATGAGCGGCGCGCCGGAGCCGAGATCGGCGGGGGGGCGGTTGATGT
>NZ_RZSL01000522.1:0-4286 GCF_003997355.1 Mesorhizobium sp. M1E.F.Ca.ET.041.01.1.1
ATCGACTTCAGCGCGGCGAGCAGCGTGATGGCGAAGAAGGGAATGCCGAACCAGATGTTGGCGACGATCGGCCCCCACATGGCGGTGGCCGGATCGGAAAGCACATTGGTCGGCTCGGCCTTCAGCCCGAGCGCGAAGAGCCAGTGCGGCAGCGGACCGATGATCGGGTTGAACAGCCAGGCCCAGGTGAGACCCGACAGGAAGGACGGCACCGCCCAGGGCAGGAACACCACCGCCTGCACGATCTTGCGGCCATAGAACGGCTTGTCGAGCAGCAGCGCCAGACCCAACCCGAGGAAGAACTGGAAGAACAGGCTGGCGACGGTCCACCGTAGCGTGTTGACGAGAGCCTGGCCGAGCACCTGGTCGGACAACATCGCCTGGTACTGGCCCAGGCCGACATATTCCGACTTGAAGGCCGAGAATTTGCGGAAGGAATAGCTGATGCCGATGATCAGCGGCACCAGGAGCACCACGACCAGCAGGACGATAGCCGGCGAAAGATAGAGCCATGGCTCGATCGCGGCCTTCGTCAGCCGCTTCTTCCGCGGCTGGGCGGCGGATCGGATTTCGGACACTGCGTAGGTCATACGGGGCTCGCGGTGAAAGGTGGGGGCCGGCGTGCCAACAGGCAGGCAGATGAGGGGCAGCGCGAACTTATGAAATGCTGGCGCCGCCCCTCATCCGGTCCTTCGGACCACCTTCTCCCCGTTAACGGGGAGAAGGCAGAGAGGGCGTCACTTCTTATTCTTGGCCAGCCAGGCCTGTTGTTCCTTGGTCAGGAACGCAGCCCATTCGTCAGCCACCTGCTTGGCCGGCTTCTGGCCGAGCAGCACTTCCTGGAAGTTCTTGATCGCCACCTGGTCGACGAAGTTGCCGAGGTTCTCGAGATGGGTCGGCGGGGTCACCATTTCATATTTGGAGCTGTCGCTGAGCTCGGTGAACCAGCCCTTGAACTGCTCCGTCTTGAAGTGAGCGTCCTGGTCGGCGCCGTTGTGGATCGGGACGACGCCGACTTCCTTGGCCCATTCCAGATTGTCCTTGGGCGACAGAAGCGTCGCCATCAGCTTCCAGGCCTCTTCCTTGTGCTGGGAGTTGGCGAACATCGCCCAGCCGGCATAGCCCAGCGTCGGATAGGATTTGCCGCTCGGTCCCACGGGAAGCGGAGCCACGGCGAAGTCGTCGGCGCTCATCTTGTCGGCGATGCCGAGCAGCGCGTCGGGATCCTGATTGAGCATGGCGCAGGTGCCGGAATAGAAACCGGTCACCGTCTCATTGAAGCCCCAGCTCACCGCATCCTTCGGCGCCAGGCCATTCTTGTACATGTCGGCCAGCATCTGCAGGCCCTTGACCGAGCCCTCGTCGTTGATGGTCGAGGTGCCGTCGTCGGTGAAATAGCCGCCCTTGCCGTCGGCGATGTTCATGAACATGTGCATGCCATTAAAGGCGCCGGGGCCGCCGCGCAGGCAGTAGCCGTATTTGCCGGGAATGGCCGAGATCTTCTTCGAGAACTCGACGAACTCGTCGAGGGTTGCCGGCGGACGGTCGAGACCCGCTTCCTTGAACAGCTTCTTGTTCCAGAACAGCGCGTTCACATAGTAGCCGTAGGGGATCATGAACTGGGTGTTGTTGACGGTCGAGCCGAACTGCTTGGCGCGGTCGCCGAGCGTCTTGGCGTCGTCCCACTTGGCCATATACGGGCCGAGATCCTCGAGCTGGCCGTTGTTGGCATAGAGGCCCATCCAGCGTTCCGGCATCTCGACGACGTCAGGCGTATCGCCAGCCTGGACCATGGTCAGGAATTTTTCGAAGGCCTGGCCCCAGGGCAGCGAGACGAGCTCGACCTTGATGCCCTTGTTGGCGGCTTCGAACTCGGCGATCTGCTTCTTCAGGAATTCGGTGCGCGGCGGGCTGGTGATGACCTCGACCATCTTGATCGTGGTGTCGGCCAGCGCACCGCTGGCGGAGATCGCCAGGCCGGCAACGGCGGCAAGCATCAGCGTCAGTCTTTTCATGTTCAGGACTCCCATTTTGAACAGTTATTTTTTTGACTTGTCGAAGGCCTGGACGACGTCCGCCCAGAGATCCTCGACATTTTCCAATCCGACATTGAAGCGGATGGTTCGGGGGCTGACGCCGAAGCGCGCCATCGAATTGAGACCCGGCGTCTGCTCGAGCGAGGCCTTTGCCGGCACGACCAGACTTTCATGGCCGCCCCAGCTGACGCCGATGCGGAAGAGCTTCAGCGCATCGACGAAAGCAGGAATGTCGACATCCTCCGTGACCTCGAAGGAGAACAGTCCGGCATAGCCGGCAAGCGTCTTCTTGCCGGGGTGATTGGAGTAGGCGGGATGGTTGACCCGCTCGACCTTGCCATGCGCCTTGAGCCGCTCGGCAAGCGTCAGCCCGCTCTTCATGTGATGCGGCAAGCGCAACGGCAGAGTGCGCAGACCGCGCAGGAGCAGCCAGCCCTCGAACGGCGAGAGCTTGCCGCCGAGCGAGGAATAGGTCTGCTCGTTGATGTGTTTGATGTGCGCGGCGGACCCAGCCACCACGCCGGCGACGGTGTCGCTGTGGCCGCCGAGATATTTCGAGGCCGAATGCAGCACCAGATCGACGCCATGCGCAATCGGCTTCTGGAATACCGGCGTGGCCCAGGAATTGTCGATGGAGGTGACAATGCCCTGTTCCTTCGCCAGCCGGGTCAGGTGCGCGATGTCCTGCAGCTCGAACATCATCGAGGTCGGGCTTTCGAGATAGAGCAGCTTGGCACCGGGCAGAGCTGCCGCGACAGCGTCGGGATCGGAGCCGTCGACATAGTCGACCTTGATGTTGAGACGCGGGAACAGCCGCTCGAACAGCCGGTAGGCGTCGCCATAGCAATTGCGCACGGCGACGATGCGCTCGCCGGCGCCGACGAAGGCGAGCACCGTGGCGCTGATCGCCGCCATGCCGCTGGAGAAGCCGCGCGCGGCCTCGGCGCCTTCCAAGGCGGCGACGCGCGCCTCGAACTCCATCACCGTCGGATTGTCGCCGCGCGAATAGATCGGCTGCCTACGACGGCCGGCGAAAGTGTCGGCCATGTCGGCATAATTGTCGAAGGTGAACAGCGAGGTTTGGTAGATCGGCGGCACCACCGCGCCGCCGGGGAACGGATCGTCATGCGCCAGAAGCGTGGCCGCTTCGCCCAGATAGTCGCTGGCGGAAATGACTGGGTCGAAGGCGGTCGGGTGCTCGTTCATCTGCGGTCCGAAAGCTTGAGGTTGGCGGCGCCGCGCTTGAGGTCGTCTTCGACCGTGGCGATGAGCTTCAGCGCTTCGCGCCTTGCCCCCTCCGGATCATGCGCGGCGATGCAGTCGAAAATGGTGCGATGGTAGGGAAAACTGGCGTGGCCGAAGTCGCGCACGCCGAGCGGATGCTCCCAGAAGCGATGGAACAGCTCGTGCATGGCGCTGATGATCTGCTCGAACAGCGGATTGCCCGAGGCGCGGTAGACCGACTGGTGGAACTCCCAGTCCTCCTCCGACGACATGCCAGCGCGGGTGTGGAAGGCCTCTTCCATGATGTTCAGCTTGCGCTCGATCTCTGCGATCTCGGCTTTGCCGGCGCGGACGGCGCAAAGGGCGGCCGCCTCGGCCTCCAGCGCGCGGCGGATTTCCAGCGTGCGCATCAGACCGGCGAAGTCGTTGCCGCCGGCCAATGTCAGGGGCATATGCAGCATGTCCGGCGAGACCGCCGCCTTGAGATAGGTGCCGCTGCCTTGCCGCCGCTCGACGAGGCCCAGGCCTTCCCAGCGGGTGAGCGCCTCGCGAACCGTGTTGCGGCTGACCTTGAGGCGCTCGGCCAGGATGCGCTCGGTCGGCAGTTTTTCACCGGGGCCGAGGGCCTCTTGCCTGACAAAGCCGGCCAACGCCTTCAGTACCGCGTCGTCGCGGGCCGTGGCCTGGATGGGCGGGAGAGGATCGGTCACGCTGGCGGAAACCCAAAGTGGTTCAATGGTCCAACCAATTTCTGCACAGAGCGAGGGGCGTGTCAACAGGCGAAACGAGCAGAGCCGAACGGCGCGGCTACGGCACCGTTCGGCCCGGTTGGTTCAGCCGTGGATGCGCGCCGGCGTGGCCGCGCGAGCTTCGCGCCAGCGGGCAAACATTTCCTCGCGTGCCCGTCTCGAACCCGCAAGCCGCTCCTTTGCCTGCGCCAGCACGGCCGGCGAAGCCTCGGCGGGCGTGCCCGACCGGAAGGGAGGAGCCGGGGCATATTCGAGCGAGAGCTGCACCGTTTCGGCT
>NZ_RZSL01000523.1:0-4277 GCF_003997355.1 Mesorhizobium sp. M1E.F.Ca.ET.041.01.1.1
CTCAGGCCAAGCGTCCACACGCCCCAAATTGTCGTCAAGGATAGGCGAGCGGCTCGGTCTTCCGAATGCTGGCCTGCTCGATCGCGGCCTCCAGCAGGGCGGTGTTGTGCTCCGGCGTCTCGCCCGGCTTCTCGAAAGACACGTAGTTGACGACCACGGACGCCCCGTGCTCGGTCAGCGTGAGCTGGAAGTAGACGGTGACGCCGCGCGGGCGAAGCTCGAGATCGAGCACGATGCGCGGGCTGCCGCTCCAGTCGACATGCGCTTCGCCGCCATGGCCGAGCCTGAGCGTGCCCGGCTGGAAGTAGAGTTCCGCGGCCGAGTCCACCAGGTCCGACAGGCAAGCGAAATGCTCCAGCCGGATGAAGGCGATATAGTCGGCGACCTCGATCAGGCGCAGTTCGCCGACTACATCCTGGATGGCGCTGGCGACGATCTGCTCGCGTGAATTGGCGTGTGGTTGCCGGTTCATGGATAGAGGCAGCATCCGTTCATGAGGGTACTCTGCGCACGGCCTTCTTCGAGTAGACGATCCGCACCAACTCGGCGACGGCCTGGTAGAATTGCGACGGGATCACGCTATCAACCGAAACTTGCTTGTACATGGAGCGGGCAAGCGCCACGTCCTCGAAGATCGGGATGTTGTGCTCTCTGGCGATTTCGCGGATCTTCAGCGCCACCAGGTCCTGGCCCTTGGCGAGCACGACCGGAGCGGAATCCTCCTCGCGCACATATTTCAGCGCGATGGAGTAGTGCGTCGGATTGGCGATGACGAGCGTCGCGCGTGGCACCGCCGTCATCATGCGCTGCCGCGCCCGGTCGCGCGCCAGCGAGCGCAGGCGCGACTTCACGATCGGATCGCCTTCCGATTGCTTCAACTCGTCCTTCACTTCCTGCTTGGTCATGCGCAGATCGCGCCGCCAGTGGAAGCGCGACCAGACGATGTCGGCGACCGCAATCAGCCCCATGACGAAGACGATCGACACCAATATGTCGACAAAGATGCCGCGGATGACCATGCCGAACGACACCGGATTGGTGATCATGCCGGCAAGCAGCCTGCGATGATCCTCCGACAGCGTGAAGGCGAGCACGGCGATGGCGAAGGCAAGCTTGGCCAGCGACTTGCCGAATTCGACGAAACCCTGCACACCGAACAGCCGGCTCCAACCCTTGGCGATCGAAATGCGCGACAGTTGCGGCCTGATCCGCTCGCCGACGAGTTGCGGCATGTTCTGGAACACCGAGGCACCGATGCCGGCGACCACCAGCAGCACCAGCAGGCTGACGACGGCGCGGCTGATCTCGATCAGGACCTGCTCGTAGAGCGTGATGACATCGGTCTCGGTGTCCATCGGCCATGCTTCGGGCTTTTCCAGGAACGTCGACAGGAACATGCCAAGATCGACGACGGCATCCTTGGCGTAAAAAACCGCGAACACCAAAATGGCAAGGAACGAGGCAAAGATCGCCGTCTCGCGCGAATGGGGCAGCTTGCCCTGTTCGATCGTGTCGCGGATCTTCTTCTCTGTGGCTTCCTCGGTTTTGGAATCCTTGTCGACCGCCTCAGCCATGGTGACCCGACCGTATTGCTGTCGTCAGGCCGCTTCGGCGGCGCTTTGCGTCGAGGGAAGCTCGAACGCTCCTTGCCGCGACAGACGGATGGTCGCCACGGCGATCGTCTTGCGCGCCGCCATAATGTCGGCCAGCGCAATGCCTTCCGATCCCTGCCCGAGCTCGGACTCGATCATGCGGCGTGAGCGTGCGCCGATCGCCGACAGCACGGATTCGGTGAGCGCCGCGGGCGCGCCGCGCAGCGCCAGCGTGACGAGCTCGGTCGACAGCCCGTCGAACAGCAGCACGCGCGCCTTCTGGGTAAGCAGCGGCAGGTCGTCGAAAGCAAACAACCGCGACTTGACGCCGGCGAGATCGGGCGTGCCGGCCTCTTCCAGATCCTGCATGAGCTCGTCGAGCTCGGGCTTGGCCATTTCGTTGAGCACGCTGGCGACACGCTCCTGGCCGGCCGAAGTGTCCTTGGTCGCCTTCTGCGCAAGCACGCTGGCGCGCAACTGGCTCTCGACGATCCTGGTCGCTGCGTCCGGAATGTTGGCCATCGTCACCATGCGCTTGATGATCTGGCTGCGTATCGGCTTTTCCATCGTCAACAGAACGTTGGCGGCGGCCTGCGACGCGAGCTTCGACAACACCATGGCCGCCGTCTGCGGATGTTCCCCGGCGAGGAAGGTCCCGAGGCGCGCGGGCTCGAGCTTCTCGAGATCCGGCCAGATCGGCGGCGGTCCCTCGGGAGCAGGTTCGAGTTTCTTGTCGCCCATGATGGCGCTCATCTCCTCGGGCGACAGCGATTCGTTGAGGATCGTGTCCATCCGGTCGGCCGAATCGAGCAGGCCGGCGCCCTCCGTGAACTCGGCCTCGAATTCCGCGACGATGCGTTCCAGATCGGCTTGCGGGATGGTGCGCAGCAGGCGGGCGCCCTCGATCAGCGCCTTCAGCTCTTCCTGCTTGAAGAATTTGAGCAGCCGGCTGGCCGAGGGCTTGCCCATCGCCACCAGGATGGCGGCAGCCTTTTGCGGGCGCGTCAGCGTCAATGACGTCATCATGCTTGGCTCCGCGGCCGGTGGATGCTCTGGCTGTCCATTTCTACGCGCTCTTCGTCGCGGCGATGATCTCGGTGAGCCTGATGCCGAAGCGCGACGGATCGTTTTCCAGGACGGTGATCTCGCCGCGCGCAATTCTGCGGCCGTTGACGACCACGTCGACCGGCTCGCCGATGCGGCGGTTGAGTGCCACGGTCGAGCCTTTCTGCAATGCCATCAGCTCCGACACCGGCATTTCGGTGCTGCCGAGGATGATCTGCACATCGACCGGGATCGTCATGATGATCGACGAATTGGCGCCTGCCTGGAGGGCGGCGTCCGGACGCTGTTCCTCTTCCCGCAGCACGCCGCGCAGTTCCTCGATGGCGCGGTCGAGCTGCTCGTCCGGCTGATCGGGTTCGGCTTCCACCTTGGTCTTTGCCATGCCTCTTCTCCAATAATCCCAGGTCCGGCCTCAGCCGGGCATAAGTCCGTCGATAAAATCCTGCCCGGCATCGTGAGGATGCCGGATGCGGACCGTGTAATTCTGGCCGAGCTTGCCGAATTCGCAGACAAACAGCGTCTTGTCGCGCGCGCTGAGCTTGGCCTGCGACTGCGCGTTTTCCTCGAACTCGATCACCTGGCCGGTCTGCAAGGCCGCGAGATCGCCAAGCGTCAGCCGGGCGAGCGGCATGGTGGCCTCTAGCCGAACAGCCGAGCGCATCACTTCCTCCGAGAAGCGGGCTCGCCAGTCGAATTCCGTCGTCTGGTCGCCGCCTTGAGCGGCGGTGGCGCCGCGCGCCGCCAGAAGGATGCGCTGCGGGATCATCACCGTCACCGTGCCGGTGTCGGTTGGCGTCGAAATGCCGTAGACGATGCGGACTGCCGCGCCATCGCGCAGCACACGCCGTCTTGCCTCGTTGCCGGACATCGCCCGGGGGATTGGCAGGCGCAGGTTTAGGGAGCGCCTGTCCGATCCGTTCAGCGCGACTGCGACCTCCTGGAAGACGCTGGTCGCGACGTCGGTCTCGATCTGCGACAGGTCGCGCTCGATCGGCGCCACCGGCTGGTCCGGGTCGCCGCCGAACAGAGCGCTGACCATGACGGCGATCGCCGGCGCGTCCATGACCAGCGTCATGGCGTCGGCCGAGGTCGGCGAGGAGACGATGGTCATGGCGAAGGTTTCACCGGCGCGGATGCGCGCATCAGGCACACGACTCACTTCCGCCGCTTGCAGGTCGACCGTGACCGGCGCGCCAAGGTCGCCGGAAAGGGCTTTCTGCAGCAGCGGCAGCGAGCGTTCGGCCATGCCGCGGCCGACGCCGATCACCTGCGCGGCCTCGCCGCTGTCGCCGACGAGACGCTCGATGATCAAGGCCCGGGTTTGCGACGGGCTGCCCGGACTGGTCATGACGGCATGCGGCCCTGGCTGAAGTTCTGCATGCTCAGGCCGCCTTCTTCTCGGCGACGCCCGTATTCATGGTGCTCTGCTCGACGGCATCGATCGTCGGGCGCTCATAGGAGGAGATGGTCTTGCGGCCGAACTCGATCGCGACCTGCGGCAGGGCGCCGTTCATGTAGGCGAGTAGCGTCTGCTTGACGATGATGTAGAGGCGGTTCTTCTTCTCGCGAACCGTCTTGATCTTGGTGGCGACCGGGCCGACCACGCCATAGGACAGGAAG
>NZ_RZSL01000524.1:0-4276 GCF_003997355.1 Mesorhizobium sp. M1E.F.Ca.ET.041.01.1.1
CGCCAGCGCGTCGCCATGGGCCGAGCCATCGTGCGCAATCCGCAAGTTTTCCTGTTTGACGAGCCGCTTTCCAACCTCGACGCGAAGCTGCGCGTGCAGATGCGCACCGAGATCAAGGAGCTGCACCAGCGGCTGAAGACCACCACTATCTACGTCACTCACGACCAGATCGAGGCCATGACCATGGCCGACAAAATCGTGGTGATGCGCGACGGCCGCATCGAGCAAGTCGGCGCGCCGCTGGAACTGTTCGACAGGCCGGCCAACCTGTTCGTCGCCGGCTTCATCGGCTCGCCGGCGATGAACCTGCTCAAGGGCACGGTGAAGAAGGGCGAGAAGCCGGTGATAGACATCGCGGGCTCGGCCTTTCCGATGCCCGCCGGCATCCGGACCGAGGACGGACAAGCCGTCGTCTACGGCGTTCGCCCGGAGCACCTGGAAATTCATCCTGATGGGGTCGCATCCACGATTTCGGTGGTTGAACCGACGGGCTCGGAGACATTGGTGTTCGTGCGCTTCGGCGAGGGCGAGATGGTCGCCTTGTTCCGCGAGCGGCACGACTTCAAGCCGGGCGACACGTTGAAACTGAGGCCTCGCCTCGACCACGTCCATCTCTTCGACGCAGGGACCGGCAAGCGTCTCTGACCGCAAACAGACTTCCAAGAGGAAACCATGCTCAAAGGGATCAATCCGCTGCTCAATGCCGACGTGCTCCAGGCGCTGCGGGCGATGGGCCACGGCGACGACCTGATCATCGCCGACACTAATTTCCCATCCGATTCCGTCGCGAAGCAGACCGTGCTCGGCAAGCTGCTGCGCATCGATGCGCCGGCGGCCGAGGTGGCGAAGGCGGTGCTGTCGCTCTATCCGCTGGACAGCTTCGTCGACGACGCCGCCGCACGCATGGAGATCGTCGGCAAGCCGAACGAGATCCCGCCGGTGCAGCAGGAGGTGCAGAAGGAGATCGACGCGGCCGAAGGCAAGTCCTGGCCGATGATCTCGATCGAGCGCTACGCCTTCTACGAGCGCGCCAAGAAGGCATACTGCGTCATCCAGACCGGCGAGCGCCGCTTCTATGGCTGCTTCGCCTTCCGCAAGGGCGTCATTCCGCCGGATGCGGAGTAAGGAGATGGCCGCCGGCAAGCCTGTCGTCATGAAGCCTGTTGTGATCTTGGGGGTCTTCGTCGCCGACACGGCCTATCGCGCCGACCGCCAGCCGCGCATGGGCGAGACGATCCTGGGCAATTCGTTCAAGCTCGGACCGGGCGGCAAAGGTTCGAATCAGGCGGTGGCGGCCGGCAAGCTCGGCGCCGACATCACCTTTCTGACCCGGCTCGGCGTTGACGCATTCGCCGACATGGCCAAGCAGACCTGGCAGGCGGCGAGCGTGAAAAGCGCCGTGATCGACACGCCGGACAGTTATACCGGTGCTGCCTATATCTTCGTCGAGGAAGGCAGCGGCAACAACGCCATCATCGTCAGCCCGGGTGCGGCGATGCTGATCTCGCCCGCCGACATCGAGGCGCATGCCGATCTGATCCGCTCGGCCGGCGTCTTCGTCACCCAACTCGAGCAGCCGATCGATGCCGCGCTGAAGGCGCTCGAGATCGCGCGCGGCGCAGGGGTGACGACCATCCTCAACCCGGCCCCTGCGGCCACGCTGCCGGACGGCATCTACGCGCTCTGCGACTATGTCACGCCCAACGAGTCCGAGGCCGAAGGGTTGACCGGCATCAAGGTTTCGTCGATCGAGGATGCCCGCCGCGCCGCCGACGCGTTGCTGGCGAAGGGCGTCGGCACCGTCATCGTGACGCTTGGCGAGAAGGGTGCGCTGCTGCACAGCAAGGACCGTTCCGAACATGTCGGCGCGGTCGATGCCGGCGCGGTGATCGAAACCACAGGGGCGGGCGACGCCTTCAATGGCGGCCTGGCGGCAGCACTTGCCAAGGGTGTCGAGCCGCTGGAGGCCGTGCGCTTTGCCTGCGCCGTCGCCGGCATTTCGGTGACCCGCCCGGGGACCGCGCCGTCCATGCCGACGCTGCAGGAGGTCGAGGCGCTGCTGGCGAAGGCTTGAAGCAGTCACCAGCCTCGTGCGCAGCCTCACCGGCGCTCCCAGCACCGCGCCCGACCGGTGCCTGCCGCAATCCTCACAATCCGGTCTCTTGCGGCGATACGGTGACATATTAGCCACGGTTAATGTTATTTGGCGCCGACGCCTTGCGTCGACCGCATAGGTGTCCCGTAATGGGTCATCGTGTCTGGCACCGCAATTGCACTGTCAGCAATGCCGGGGTCGACCGTGCCCCGGTAGCCGGGGGGCAAATTTGGGGGGCCCGCCGCTCCGCAAATGGGGCGGCGGGCTTTTTTCACGGTGAGTTGAGAGTCGCCTGGAAACGCCAAAGCCTTGGGTGCCGTGCCGATGCAATTTCCTCAATTTCTAGTGGGCATGTTCGCGACGTCGTTCATCACGGCGATCTGGGCTGAACTGGAGACAGGCTCGGCTTGGAGGGCGCTCGGCTGGGCCATTGTTGCGATGATCATTCTTCAGGTCGGATACGTCGGACTGGCGGTCCGGCTGATCTACAAACTGAAATCGCAGGGCACTGAGGCAGATTTGGTATCGGCAAATTCCACGCCACCAGTCCATCGAGCGCGTCCGCGCAAGTCGGTTCGAGCGCAGTCGGGGCACGCGTGCGCCCACGACTGGTCGAATTCAGCCACAACCCGTCCTTCGGAACGCAACGAGTGCGCGCGCGTTCACTGTCTTGACCAAACACAAGGCAGCCCGGTTACGGAACGGTGAGATGAAGAAGCCCTATCAAAAGCCCACGCTTGTAAAGCGCGAGAAGCTCACCGAGCGAACCGCCCAGATTGTCTCCTCCGGTGTCGTGTTGGGCGAGTGAAACAGGGGAAAAGCCGCTAGAGAATCTTGCTGGTCAGTTCCAGCATCGTCGCGGCGCCTTGCTCGCTGCCGGGCATATGCACGACGCGCAGAACGCGAAGGTCCATATTCGATCCGTCGACCGGCATGGATACGCTTTCACCCACCCGCGGCAATTCCTGGAAAGCGAGCTCGTCCACATCCCTGGCGTCGTCAATCGAAACGCGACATCTCACAGTCATCTCAATCTCCCGATTTCGACTTCTGGGTGGAACGGAACAATAGGCGATTGGTTCCTGCCGTGGCTCTAGAGAGAGGGGCCTAACCGAATGGCGCTTCCGTCAGAAAAGCGTGACAGGCGAAAGCGGGTGAGATCGTGGCCGATCTCGTTTCCCTGGATCATGTCGGAGACGACCCGACCGATTCCCGGCCCGATGCCGAAGCCGTGACCGCTCATGCCCGTTGCGACGACAAGGCCGATAATCGCCTGCACGCGATCGACTATGGGGACGACGTCCGGCATGGCGTCTATCATGCCTGCCCAGCTTGCCTTCAGGCGGACCGACTCGAGCTGTGGGAACAGGCGCCTGAAATTGCGTTCGATCGAACGGAGACCGGAACGTTCCGGAGCCGGATTGAGCACCCGCATTCTTTCGAAAGGACTTTGAGAATCCGGTGTCCAATGACGCGGCGTCGACCAACTGTCCGGGTAGCCATCCGGTGCGGCCGGCGAATAGCGTGAGCCGAAAGGATTGGCCATGAGGGCGGGAAGGTATTTCGTCGCGTGCCGGAATGCGTCAGGCCCCAGGTGGAGCAAATGGCTGCCTCCCGGAGCGAGCGTGTATCCGCCATCCTGTCTGCGTCTGAAGGCGATATGTTCTCCCGACGCGGCGCCTGCATGGATTTCAGGCATTGGCTCCGTCGCAGCCGCGGTCGACCTTACACTGAGCTGGGGAATGGAGACGCCATGTCTTCTCAGGAAAAGGGAAGACCACGCACCACCCGCAACCAGAACGCTGGATGTCTCGATGTGACCCGCCTCGGTCCACACGCCGCTGACCCTGCCGGCCGAGATTTCCAAGGTTCGCGCCGCGCAATTCTCCACGATCCTGACGCCTTTGCGGGCCGCAAGCCGGGCGAGTGCGGGCACGGCCACCCAAGGCTCGGCCCGCATGTCGGAAGGTGTTGTCATCGCGCCCTTGAAACTGCGTGACATCCCTTTGATGAGACCCGCGGTTTCCCGCGCGTTCAGAAGGCGGGTATCGATCTTGTGGACGGCGGCGATCTTCAGGAATTCTTCGAAGCCGGCCATTTGGCGGTCCGAGCTGGCAAGATAAGTCACGCCTGTCTGGTTGAGGCCGATGTCTTCGCCGCATTCCTCGGCCAGCTGCCGCC
>NZ_RZSL01000525.1:0-4269 GCF_003997355.1 Mesorhizobium sp. M1E.F.Ca.ET.041.01.1.1
CCGCCCTTGACGCCCTCCGCCGCCAGCCGCTCCGCCGCCGCCGCGCCCATGCCGCTGCCGCCCGCCGTCACCAGAGCCACTTTTTCGTCTGCCATGTCGCTGTCCATCCTGATTTTTGGGCCGTTGTCGAAAGCACTTCAGTTAGCATGGACCTGGGCAGGCACGAACCGGTTTGGATTGCGCCAACGCGGATGGGGTTGGCGAAAGCGGCGGAGCGTGCAATCTCCCCCCTCGAGGGGGAGATGGCCGGCAGGCAGAGGGGGTCGTCTCACATAGATCGCCAACCTCATCTGGCCTCGCAGAGGACGCCGGCGCTTCACGCGCTGCGACCCCCTCTGTCGCCTTCGGCGACATCTCCCCCGCAAGGGGGGAGATTGGCAGCTCGCGCGCCCCGCGCTCAAACCTTGAACCCACTCATCAGCGCCTTTGATATCACCGCGCAGCGCCCCGGCTGCACGTCGCCCGCCTGCAGCGGCACGCCCTTGCCGGCCGGCACGGCCGGCTCGTACCAGGCGCGCAGCGCCTGGTCGCTGGCGCAATAGCCCCAGTTCACCAGATCGACGGTCTCCTTGGCTCCAAGGAAGTGCAGCGAGGTGCCGATATCGGCGGGCGCGATTGCCGCGGTCTGCACGAAGGTCGGCTCGACCACGTCCGGCTTGCTGGCGATCGACCAGTAGACGCCACGCGTGGCGGCATAGTCGGGCCGCGTGGCGTCATCGGGCAAGCCCTGATCGTCGGCGTCCTTGGCCGCCTGGAAACGCGCGACAAGATCGCGCCGCCGCAGCGACCGCACCTGGTTGTCGGTGGTGTCGAGCACCCGCGTCAATTGCGAGATCCAGTTCCAGTAGCCGGAGCCCGACGCCTGCCAGGGCGCGCCGGCATCGCTGACCAGCAGCCAGCGGCAGCGCTTCAGCGCCGGCTCGATGCCGTGATTGTCATAGACCCCGCCATCGGTGAGCACGGCGCGGCCGGCCGGGACCGGCGGGCCGACGCTCGCGTCGAGCTTGTCGTTCTCCCACTCGAATTGCGTGAGGTCGAGCCTGAGCGGCGACAGGAACGGCGGGAAGGCGGACGACGCCGCGACCGCGGTCGCGACCGGCAGGTCCGCATGCTTGGCCATGCCGATCCGGTAATCGGCAATGTAGCGGTTCGACATGCGAAACAGCGAGCCGGTGCTGAGGTTGCTCGAGCAGAACACGAACCAGGGACGTCCGCTCAGGCCCTTAAGCATCGGTCTCGAGCCATCGAACAGATGGCGCTCGTGGCAGGCGGCGACTTCGCGCGCGGCGCTCGAAAACGGATTGAGGATGCCCATGAGGATCGAGGGTGCGTCGAGGAAGACTTGCGAGAAGGCGAGTATTTTTTCCAGGTAAAGCGCGCGGAAGTTGGTTGCGACGCCGTTGGCGAAGGTCAGGCGCGGCCAGAGAACGGCCAGCAGCCCGGCGGCGATCGAGCCGCCCGAGACCGAGCTCACCATGTCGATTTTCTGAAGCAGGCCTGCCTCGTTCAGCCGGCAAAGCACGCCGGCATGGAATAGCATGGCGCGGTAGCCGCCGCCCGACAGGCAGAGGCCGAGATCGTAATGCTCGACCTTGTCTTCATCCGCATCCGGTGATGATCCGGCCGGAATCGGCTCCATCGCGGCCCCCCTCTGCCTGTCCATCCGGCGCATTCGAGCTCGGCTTTGCTCAATCCAGCCCAGCGCAGCCATTCTGGCAAGCGGTGGAAACGCGTAACTTCACAGATTGGAAATCGAGCCGCATGCCGGCCGGGACATGCTGTCGCGGCCGGCGTAGGACCGTTGCGATCGGTACTACTGATTGATCTCGGGCTCGACGAGCCTCGCCAGGTTCTTGAGCGACTCCTGCCAGCCGAGATAGCAGGCTTCGGCCGGAATGGCGTCCGGAATGCCCGCCTGAGTGATCTCCATCTCCGTGCCGACCGAGACTTTGTTCAACGTCACGATCACCTGCATCTCGCCCGGCAGGTTGGGATCGTCGAACTTGTCCGTGTAGCGCACGAGCTCGCCCGGGACGAGCTCGACATAGTCGCCGCCGAAGGCGTGGCTCTCGCCCGTGGTGAAGTTGCGGAAGGACATTTTGAACTTGCCGCCGACCTTTGCCTCGAAGTGATGGACGCTGCAGGTGAAGCCGTTGGGCGGAAGCCACTTCGCCAGCGCGTCCGCCTCGATGAAGGCGCGGTAGACTTTCTCGGGCTTGGTAGCCAGGACGCGATGCAGGCGGATGGTGCTGGGCATATCGTTTCTCCTGTTGATTGCCGGTCTATGCTCCTATGACGAACGGGGCCTGGCCAGCCCGACATCGACGGAGAAGTTTTTTTGGACGCGTTTGCGGACTTCACGTCTCCTTCTCCGCCAATTCGCGTAAAGATGGGCGGCAACATCGCCATCGATGAGGGCCTGCATGGTGGAGCTTCATGACGGCCGCGCCCGGCTGGTTCTAGCGCCGGAAAGGGGCGCGGCCATCGCGCGCTACGACGCGCTGGTGATCGGCGGCGCGCTGGTTCCGCTGCTGAAGCCGGGAGACGGCACCGGCACGTCCGGCTGTCAGCTGCTGGTGCCGTGGTCGAACCGCATCTCCGGCGGCGGCTTCACCTTCGACGGCCGCTTCCATGCCGTCGAGCCGAACGTTCCGGGCGAAGCCTTTCCGATCCATGGCGACGGTTTCCAGAAACCGTGGCGGCTTGCTCGGCATACGGCAATCGAGGCCGAACTGGTGCTCGACGATGGCGCGATCGGGCCTTACCGTTATGCGGCGTCGATCACCTACGCGCTGCGCGACGGCACGTTGGACGCGCGGCTGACGGTGGAGAACCGCGCCGGCATTCGCCTGCCTTACGGCCTCGGTTTCCATCCCTGGTTCCCGCGCGGCGACACAACCCTGCTGAAAGCAAGGGCAAAGCGCGTCTGGCTGGAGGACGAGCGCCATTTGCCTGTCGGCGTCGTGCCGGTGAGCGAGCGTCCGGGCTGGGATTTCGACCGTCCCATCCCGCTGCCGCTGGAGTGGGTGAACAACGCCTTCGACGGATGGGACCGTCGCGCCTCGATCGTGCAGATGGAGGAGGGGATCAAGATTTCGCTTACCGCCTCGCCGGAGCTTGCCGTTTACATCCTCTATTCGCCGTCACCCGATGCCGGCTTCTTCTGCTTCGAGCCGGTGTCGCACACCGTCGATGCGCATCACGGCGAGGGGCTGACGGTGCTCGAACATGGGGCGACGATGAGCGCCGGCATGAGCCTGGATTGGAAAATTGCGGAAACCGATTGAGGGCGCGCCAGCGGCGGAGCGAAATCTCCCCCCTCGAGGGGGAGATGGCCGGCAGGCCAGAGGGGGTCGTCTCACATAAACGCCGCCCTCACTTTCGTCGCGCAAGCGCCGGCGCTTCACGCGCGGCGACCCCCTCTGTCGCCTTCGGCGACATCTCCCCCTCAAGGGGGGAGATTACCCGCCCCATTCTCATAGCTCCTTCTCGGCCAGTTCCCTGAATTCATCCGGCACCGAGCGCGCGGCTTCCAGCGCCACGGTGCCGTAGCCGACGGCCTCTTTGCCGAAGCGCTGGCGGATCTTGTCGATGGCGCGGTCGGCGCCGAAGCGGGCCAAGCCTTTGCGACTGCCGGGCCTCAGCTTCTCATCCGCCAGGCCGAGCGGCAGTTCAAGCTGCAGCTCGGCATGCTCCTCCAGATGCGAGACCGAGATTGCGAGCAGCGAAATTTCCCTTTCGCCCGGATGGGCGGCGAGCACGCCGCGCACCAGCTCCTCGGCGATTTCGGCGAGCATCGTCGTCGCCTGTATTGGCTGCTCCAACGTCACCGAGCGGGTGACCGCGCGCATGTCGCGGAAGCGCACGCGCACCGTCACCGTGCGGCCGGGCCGGGCTTTGGCACGCAACCGGCTGGCGACGCGGTCGGCGAGATGCAAGAGCGTCGGCACGAAGACGTGTGGCAGGGCGGGCTTGCGGCCAAGCGCCGACTGCGCGCCTGCGGAATGCGCCCGCCTGTGCGTCTCCAGCCGGCGCGGATCGCGGTTCCAAGCAAGGGCAGCAAGCTTCTGGCCTGCGGCGTGGCCGATCAGCCGCTCCAGCGCGCCGCTGTGGGTGCGCGCCAATTGCCCGATGGTCTCGACGCCGATCTCGGCCAGCCGCGCTTTCGTCACCGGGCCGACGCCCCACATCAGCGACACCGGCAAATCGTGCAGGAAGGCGAGTTCGGTGCCGGGCTCGACCACCACCAGCCCGTCGGGCTTCGACACC
>NZ_RZSL01000526.1:0-4268 GCF_003997355.1 Mesorhizobium sp. M1E.F.Ca.ET.041.01.1.1
CCGTTGTCCTGTCTCAGGATCGATTGGATCGCCGCGCCGACATAGGGCTCGGCATTGTAGACCGGCAACAGCACGGAGATGAGGGGAGCGGTCATGGTCGGCTCCGGTCCGTCGGCCGCAGATCGAGCGCCGGGGCGATGCCGAACCCGCGGGCCTCGCTCGCGCCACGCGGGCGCGAGGGCGCCACATAGGGGAAATAGCGCTTGAGGCTGTTGAGCGGCTTCTCGAACAGCACCCAGGACAGCGAGGCGACGACCAGCGTGGCGGCGCCTGCGACCAGGAAGCGGCCCGGCCCCTGTTCCGAGACGTTGAGTGGCAGCCATGGCTGCGCCTTGACGGCATAGGCGAGCAGGATCGGATGGTAGAGATAGACGCCGTAGCTGATGCGGCCGAGGAAGATGAGCGGCGGCAGTTCGGCCAGCCTGCCGGGCGTGCCGCCAAGGCCGTTCGAGCAGGCGGCGACGATCGCCACCAGCAGCGCCAGCGGCAGCACCTGCACCAGGAACCAGCGCGGCCACTCCCAGGCCGAGCTCGCCGGCCCCGGATCGGACCAGACGACGAGCAGGAAGACCGCGACCAAGGCCGGCCAGCAAAGCCGCATCCATCGCGGCACGTCGGCGCCTCGGGCGCGGCGGACGGCAAGCAGGGCGCCGCAGGCAAGCGCGTCCATCGAGGCCGGCGGCAACAGGTCCCGCGCCAGCGCCGGGTCGGCGGCGATCGGCCAGTAGAAGCGATAGGCGAGCGAGAAGCAGATGACGCCGATGGTGATCGCCTCGATGCGCCTGCGCGGCGCCACGAGCACGATCAGTGGCCAGGCGAGATAGAACTGCTCCTCGATGCTGAGGCTCCAGAAATGGCAGAGCAGCCAGGGCGTCCAGTCGTTACGCTGCGCATACCAGAAATTCGAGAGATAGAGCGCATGCCAGGCGAGCGACGACCTGGACTGTTCCAGGTCGGTGAGCCAGACGAGCCCCAGCACCGCGAAATAGGGCGGGAAAATCCGGATCGCGCGCCTGGCATAGAAGGAACGCAGCGCCGGTCCGGCCTCGAATGCATAGGTGTCACGCGCGTCCAGCAAAAGCCGCGTGATCAGGAAGCCGGAGAGCACGAAGAACAGCCGCACGCCGAGATGGCCGAGGAAGGAGGAGCCGTTCGGCGCAAGGAAATGCGCGTAAAGCACCAGCGTGACGGCAACGGCCCGCAGCATGTCCAACTGGATGTCGCGCTGATTCGTCATCAGCGGCTTCCGACAGATCTTTCGCAGTGCCAGGCGTTGCACGCGCAAAGCCCGTAGGCCCTGCCTGTCGACCAACTTCCGTCCGGAGCGCTGTCGTTGCGGCCCAGCGGAATGCCCATCCGGGTCAAAATAATGGCATCCTCCAACGCACACAGCCCCGCCAACGGATGTCGCGGACTTTGTTGCACTGCAACACAAAATGCTTACGCCGTTGAAATAAAGGCGTGATGCGGACGGTTGTGTGCCGTAGTTGGCTCTGCAAAATCTTCGCAGAGATGCCCAATGGTCCTATATATTCGTGGGCAGTTGGTCTGATTTTGAGAGTATCTGCCGCAAGGGATGTTGAAAAGATATACCGGCAACCATGGCGGGTATTTTAGAAGTATTGAAAAAGCTATCCAATCTAGCGCTTTATGCTTCCATGGCTCGGCGAAAAGAGCTTTTGATTTCAACGTCTTGTGCGACGCAATAGACCCGCCGGGAGATGGGAGGCGCCTGTCCCACCATCGGCCGGCCGCTGCCTCACGACAGCGCAATCGCCAGGCTGTATCTCCGCCTCGGACGGTGCGGGGCAGGGGGAGAAGAAGTGGTATCGACGCAAACCGTAAAACCAGGGACCCAGGCGGGCGCCTTGCCCATTCTCGGGCTGCTCGGCGCCGTTCTTTCGGTTCAGGTGGGCGCCGCTTTCGCCAAGGGCCTGTTCCCGGTCCTCGGCCCACAGGGCACGACGATGCTGAGGCTTCTCATCGGCGCGCTGATGCTGGCCGCGGCGCTGAGGCCCTGGAAGGTGATGCCGTCGCTCAAAACCCTGCCGTGGCTCGCGGCCTATGGCGTCACCGTCTCGGTCATGAACCTGCTGTTTTATACCGCGCTGGAGCGCATTCCGCTGGGCATCTGCGTGGCACTGGAATTCACCGGGCCGCTTTTCGTGGCGACGCTCGGTTCCAGGCGCCCGCTCGATCTCGTCTGGGTGGCCTTTGCCGTCGCCGGCATCGTGCTGCTCTCGCCTTTTGCCGATGTCAGCCGGGGACTTGATCCGATAGGCGTGCTGATTGCGCTTGCCGCCGGCGGCTGCTGGGCGCTCTACATCATCTTCGCGCAGAAGGCCGGCGCCGAGCTCGGCGTTCGCACCTCGGCCTACGGCATGGCGATCGCCGCTCTGCTGGCGCTGCCTTTCGGATTCTCGGCTGCCTGGCCTTATCTCACCGACCCGCATGTGATGGCGGGCGCGGCCGTCGTCGGCCTGTTCTCGAGCGCGCTGCCCTTCTGGCTCGAGATGATGGCGCTCACCAGGATGCCGGCGCGGGTTTACGGCACGCTCACCTCCCTGGAGCCGGCGCTCGGAGCGCTGACCGGCTTCCTGTTCCTGCATGAGAGCTTGAGTGCGCTGCAATGCGCCGGCATCGCCGCCGTGATTGCCGCCGCCTTCGGCACGGCGGTGACGGCAAGAGCGCCGGTCTCCTCGCCGGGGTAAGGGGAAAACGCCGCGCGTTCATGCCGGACTACATCCGGTGGTTGCGATAGGACTTAGGTCCGATATCGTCACGAAAAAGGTCTGAATAAACAAGACAAGGGTCGTGGGCCACTTCCGCACGACACGCTGATTGGGGATGCTAATGCTGCGACATTGCCGGTGGGGTAGTTTGGCCGAAGGGCTGGATGGCCGGTATGGGGAGAATGGGATGCGCGTAGCGCGCATGGGCTGCAGGCTTGTCTTGCAAGCGCTCACTGCGCTGGCGTTGGTTGTCGCGCCTTTTCATCTCTCCATCGGCGGTCCTGTCGTAGCCAAGGCCTATGCCGGCAAAGGCGGCAATGGCAATGGCGGTAACGGTAATGGCGGCGGGAATAGCGGCGGCGGTAACAGTGGCGGTGGAAATAACGGCGGCGGTAACAGCGGCGGCGGTAACAGTGGCGGTGGAAATAACGGCGGCGGTAACAGCGGCGGTGGAAATAACGGGAACGGCAATTCTGGGGGCAACAGTAGCGGCAACAGCAGCAGTGGCGGAAACAGTGGCAACAGCAAGGGCGCAACGAACAGCGCTTCCAACAGTGCCGCAAGCAGCACCGCCGACGTCGACGATCATGTGAACGCCGCGACCGGCGACAAGGTCGAGGTCAGCAGTAACGGCATTCAGGTCACGCACCGCAACGGAATGAAGGAGACGATCGAGAACGGCAGGTTCAGGATGGAGGACAAGTTTGGTCGTACCATCGTCGAGCGCAAGGCCACTATGGCCGATCTCAATCGCCTGAAGAGTTTGTGAGAGCGAGGTTCTATCTGGATTAGATCTTCAAGGGACCAAAGGCTAGCGCTGCAAAATCAGGTTGCCACCTTTTGCTTCGTCTCTTCGGTCCTGATCGTCTTACGACAGAACTCTCGCTGCTCACCTTGCCCCCGCCTTTTGGCGGGGGTACTTTTTTGGTCCTTGGGACAAATGCCGGAAGCGGACCCTTGGCGCATGGCCCCCAGGCCGGGGAAAATGATTCATGCGCAAAAACAAAGCTTTACGACACTTTTTGCGTCCAACGGGGACACCTGCACCGTAGTGTGCCGCGGCTCGTATGGGCGTCCGCGCGGTTCTCGCAGACCTCAGTCATAGAGAATTGCCGGCCATTTTCCAAGCGATTTGGTTAACGCGGCGGCGGTTGCGGGCGGAGCTGTTTCTCCCACTGGTTGCGACGATGGTCCCCAAGCGGCCGCAAAAAAGGTCCGACCGGATATGGCATGGGTCGTGGGCCACTTCCGTCGGCTCACCCGAATGTGAATCCTTGCGCCGTCAAGACACCGGTTCCGCCTTGGTCGGGCTGAGAGCGGAACTTCGGCAAGGCCGAGACGGAACCGGCATAAAAAGGACAGCATGCGCCGACCCGCCTTCAAGAGGTTTGCCCGCCTCACGCTGCGCGCCGCAAACGCGCTGGCGCTTGTTGTCGCGACCTATCATTTCACACCCGATGTCGCTGCCAAGTTCGTCGTGGCCACAGCTTATGCCGGCAACGGCAACGGCGGCAGCAACGGCGGGGGTGGCAATGG
>NZ_RZSL01000527.1:0-4265 GCF_003997355.1 Mesorhizobium sp. M1E.F.Ca.ET.041.01.1.1
CCTACGACTACACCGCCTTCCACGAGACGGTGGCGCCCCCGGCGCTGCCGATCTTGTACCACACCATATGGGTGACGATCGGAGCGCGATGATCCGGAATGACCACCACTTCCATGCCGTTGTCGAGCAGGAAATCCTTGACCTCGGCGTCGTCCGCGGCGCGCGCCGGCATCGCCGCCGCGAGCGCCAACGTGCCGGCAAGGAGTGCTGCGCACAGCCCTCGGGTGTTCAATGTCATCAAATGCTCCGGTTTCGGTCGCGCAACGATAGAAAAGCTTTGCTGGCGAGGCAAAGTGAATTGTTCGTCATTTTCGAGGCGCTTGCGCCTTTTCCTTCTCCCCTTGTGGGAGAAGGTGGATCGGCGCGCAGCGCCGAGACGGATGAGGGGTGCTGGAAGAAACGAGGCGATGGAAATACAATCGCTTCGACTGCTTGTATCTGCAAGGAAGCGTTCCGTCCAACACCCCTCATCCGTTCCGAGCTTCGCTCGGCCACCTTCTCCCACAAGGGGAGAAGGGAAATACGCTCTGCTCACCCGACCTCGATGAACCGGATGATCGTATCGCCATAGCCGCGCTCGTCCACCACGGAAAAGCCGGGGCCCGGCTCGAAGGGCGCGGACGCCGCCTCCTCGACCACGCAAAGCGCGCCGGGCAGAAGCCAGCCCCCGGCCTTTGCCGAGCGCAGCGCGCGCTCGCCGAGCCCCTTGCCGTAGGGCGGGTCGGCGAAGACCAGACCGAAAGGCGAAAGCGTACCGGCCTCGCCGAGATGAATGGCGTCGCGGCGGAAGATCTTGGTACGGCCGGTGAGCCCGAAGCTCTCGACGTTCTCGCGGATCAGGCCGCGCCCTTCCGCCGATTCCTCGATGAAGACGCAGTAGGAGGCGCCGCGCGACAAAGCCTCCAGCCCCAGCGCGCCGGTGCCGGCGAAGAGGTCGAGCACCCGGCCGCCTTCGAGCTTTTCCGCATGGCGATGCGCCAGCACGTTGAACACCGCCTCGCGGGTGCGGTCGGTGGTCGGGCGGATGGCATTCGAACGGGGCGTCGCCAGCGGACGCCCGCGAAACTCACCGCCGACGATCCGCATTGCCACCTCTCGGAGCCTTAGGACCACGCGGCCTGTCGCCACCGCTTCCCTCGGGTCGATCGCCCCGTGGCTTGCCAAACGGCTTGCCCTTGCCGCCGGGCTTGAACGATGCCTTGCGCGCCTTCGCCTCGGCGGCCCTGGCGGCTTCGGCCTCCGCCCTGCCCTTGCCGATAGGGCGCGCGCCCGGCGCCATCCAGACATTGGCCTTGCGCTGGCCGGGCGGCTCGATCGGGCGGGGTTCGCGTTTGCTGCCGCCCGGCTTGCCGCCGAAGCCGCCGCGTTCGGACTTGCCGAAGCCGGACTTGGGACCGCGCTCGCCAAAGGCCCTGTCAGGCCTGGTCGACAGCTTGCCCAGCGCCTCGTCGCGGCTGCCTTCGCGGCGCTTGCGGGCCTTGATCAGCCCGCCTTCGCCGATTGGACGGCGGTCGCCCTCGCGCGTGAACTTCGGCCGCTCTGCCTCGTCGTGGCGCGGGTCGCTGCGTCGCACCGGCTTGTTGGAAAAGGGCTTTGTGATCTCGGCATCGAAGTTGGCGCCGGACTCCTCGATCAGCCGTTCGCCGAGCTGGTCGCGCAGCACGCGTCCCTTGATCTCCAGCACATGGCCCTCGGGCAGGTCCTCGAGCTGGAATGGCCCATAGGAAATGCGGATCAGCCGCGTGACATCGAGGCCAAGCGCGCCAAGAATGTTCTTCACTTCGCGGTTCTTGCCTTCGCGCAGACCGATCGTCAGCCAGGCGTTGCTGCCCTGCTCGCGATCGAGCGATGCTTCGATCGAACCGTAGAAGACGCCGTCGACAGCGATGCCTTCGCGCAGGCCGGCGAGCGCGCTCTCCTCGACCTTGCCGTGGACGCGGACGCGATAGCGCCGCAGCCAGCCGGTGGCCGGCAGCTCGAGCACACGCGACAGCCCGCCGTCGTTGGTGAGCAGCAGCAGCCCTTCCGTGTTGATGTCGAGCCGGCCGATGGTCATCAGCCGCGGCAGATCGGCCGGCAGCACGTCGAAGACGGTCTTGCGGCCTTCGGGGTCGCGGTTGGTGGTGACCACCCCCGCCGGCTTATGGAACAGGAACAGCCGCGTGCGTTCGATCGGCGGGATCTCCGTGCCGTCGAGATGGATGATGTCGTCGGGCGTGACATTGAAGGCCGGCGAGGTTAGCACCTTGCCGTTGACCTTGACGCGGCCGGCGGCGATCAGCTCCTCGGCATCGCGGCGCGAGGCGATGCCGGCGCGCGCCAGCCGCTTGGCGATACGCTCGCCGGCTTCGGGCGCTGCTTCCGAAGGGCGCGGACGCGGCTTGAAGCCGCCCTGCCTGGGCGCGGCGTCGCGCGGCGAGCGATCGCTGAAATCGCGCTTTGGCCGGTCCGCGAAATCACGTTGGGGACGGTCGGCGAAGTCGCGCTTGGGACGGTCGAAGCGCCTTTCGCCGCGCTCGCCTTCAGCGGCCATCGGCCGGTCGCCGCGTGGCGTATAGGGTTTGCGCGCGCCGTCGCGCTTCTCGAAGGACTTGCCCTCTGGGCGGGGTCCTTTGCGGAACGGCTTTTCGCCGCGCTCGGCACCCTCGCCCGCTTCGCGCGGCTTATAGCTGCGCTTGCAATCGCGGCGCTCGCCGTCGGCAGCCACCGGCCGATCGCCACGTGGCGTATAGGGTTTTCGCGCACCATCACGTTTCTCGAAGGACGTGCCCTCGCGGCGCGGTCCCTTGCGGAACGGCCTCTCGCCGCGTTCCGTGCCCTCGCCCGCTTCGCGCGGCTTGTAGCCTCGCTTGAACTGCGGCCTCTCGCCTTCGGCGGCCATCGGCCGGTCGCCACGCGGTGCATAAGGTTTGCGCGCGCCATCGCGCTTCTCGAAGGGCTTGCCCTCGGAGCGCGGCCCCTTGCGGAACGGCTTGTCGCCACGCGGCGCCGGTTTCGACCCGCCTTTGCGCGGCCCCTTTTGTCGTGATGATTTCTTATCGTCGTCCATATGGATCTTGCTCGTCTTGGACTGCTACAGCGCACGCGCCCGTTCGGACGCGCAACGCAGGCAGTGTCATCTTGATTTTGCGCGTACAGCAGCGCGGCAAAAACCGATTCCGGTTTTCAGGGTCACGCGCTAGATAACAGGATCACCGTCGGGTGGCGAGGAGTAATCGGAATGGAAAGCGCGTGAAGCGGCCGGATTTCATGGCTTTGGCGCTCAAGGAGGCCGAGGCGGCCGCAAGCCGCGGCGAAGTGCCGGTCGGCGCGGTGATCGCTAAAGACAACGTTGTGGTGGCGAAGGCCGGCAACCGCACGCGCGAACTCGCCGATCCCACCGCCCATGCCGAGATGCTGGCGATCCGCGAGGCCTGCCGGAAACTCGCCAGCGAGCGGCTCACCGGCCACGATCTCTATGTGACACTGGAGCCCTGCGCCATGTGCGCCGGCGCCATCTCGTTCGCCAGGTTGCGCAGGCTTTATTTCGGCGCCGCCGACGAGAAGGGCGGCGCTGTGGTCAACGGCGTGCGCTTCTTCGCTTCACCGACCTGCCACCATACGCCCGATATCTATCCGGGGTTAGGCGAAAGCGAAGCGGCCTTCATCCTCAAGGATTTTTTCCGCGGTAAGCGGGAAATATAGAGCAGCGACGCAGCCGGCTGTGCAAGGAAGCTTACAGGCCCAGCCAGTCGAACCAGCCGCCGCTCTTCTTGCCTTCCGCCTGCGCCTTGAGCCGGCGTTCCTTCTTGTACTCGTCCTCGCCGAGCTCGTTCTGCGGCGCGGTGTCGGAGGCCTGACGATAGGCCAGCGGCGGCTCGCTCAGATATTTGCGGACATTGGGGTTGCCCTGCTTCTGCTCCGCGAGGCGGCGCTGGATCTCAGCGGTGCGGGTCGCGCTGGAATCGTCCGGCGACCAGCGCGGCGGGTGGCTGGAAGCCGAATCGGCCATCGCCTTCTTCACCGCCACCGGATCGGTCTGCACGTCCTCGACGGCCTCCGGCTGGTAGTTCGGGTCGTTCTGGTGGGCGGTGGCGTCGGCGCGGATGCGGGCGCGGCGCGCCTCGGGCGATTCGGGCCAGTCGGCGCTCGCCGTCTGGATGCTTTCCTGCGGCGCCGGCAGATTTTCCTTCTGTCCCGGCGCGGGCTTCACCAGATCGGGACGCGGCTTGTAGTCGATCGGATCGCGGTGCTTCGGCGTGATGGCGATGGCTCCGGAAACTGTC
>NZ_RZSL01000528.1:0-4254 GCF_003997355.1 Mesorhizobium sp. M1E.F.Ca.ET.041.01.1.1
ATCATCTTCGATGATGCCGACATTGACGGTGCTGTTGACGGTGCGGTCCAGGCGAAGTTCCGCAATGCCGGCCAGACCTGCGTTTCCGCGAACCGCATTTACGTCCAATCGAGCGTTCACGATGAGTCCGCCGAGAAATTGTGGAGAAGGTCCGGCACTTATCAGTGGTCCGACGTCTACTCCCGGAGCGAAGCCGTCGCCAACCCAAGATCGAGTCCCACATCGCAGATGATAATTCGATGCGGGGCCGAACGATAAATATGCATGCTTTGGCCACCCCGAGGCAGGGCTCATTGAGATGATCCGACCGCCTTGGAACAAAGATGGGGTAGAGCAGATGAAGCGTTGGCAGCGTGTCTCCATTCGACGCGAGCGCTTAGGATGGGATCACGATCATTCGCATCACGCGCAGCCGCAAGGGCGATGCCATGGCTACTTTGGAATCGTTGAAGTGGTTTGAGCCGGACAGTCACAAATACACCCGTTACGCCGCGGCTCAGGAAACGGGGCGGCGTCCGGCGGTGGAGGTGCTCGCTGACTTAAAAAGGGTGCGGGCAGTCGTTGCGCTTGAGAGCGACGACATTTGGGATCCGGCACGGGGTGACCTGCTGCCAATCGGCAGTTAACAGGGTCCGACAAAAGTGTGCACAACATGCTGCTGAAGTGGCCTCCGGAAGCGCTACCGGAAGTTACGCGTCTTGAACTTGATAGGGTCGATATGGTCATACTGCATCGACGATGTCGCGCCCCTTCGGCATGCCGCGCGGATCGATGCCCGATCCGCCGTGATGAGCCTCGTCCCTCGGCCGTGCGGCAACGGAAACGGCGTCTTGCGGTTTCCCACGCTGGCCAGCCCGGCCGACAGATCGGTCAGCTCGTGGGCGACGAGGTGCACCACCTCCTCTTCCGTCGGATGCGTCCGCGGACGCCGAGCATGGCCGAAGCAAGAAGCACGCGCCGGAATTTCTCGAGAGATCTTGACCCAGACGACGACGTTTGCCGCACCCGTCTCATCCTCCAGAGGAACATGAAGCCTTTGGCCGAGCCCGGCCGCTGCCGGACCAGCACCAGGCCGGCGGCCTCGAGCCAGCTTCTGCCTCGCGCCTGCATAGCATCCTGACAGGTCACGGTGCGGCGCCGGTTAGGCGGCACGCCGATTTTGGCAACGCTAGCCTGTGAACTGAAGAATGAAGGTCGGACTTGCGGCACATCGATTAGGTTCAAATGATAAGTTGCTGCCCGGCGAGGTCGTTTCAGCGCATCTCGACTGGTGGGTCGGCAAGACAATGCGGAACGGAAATGATCGCAGGCGTAAAGGACGGCTTTCGGGGCCGGAAGCTTCAGGCCTGGAACCGGACCCCAGTTTGGCGCAAGCATCGTGGCCTCCGCCCGGTCAGGCATTCACCGGCTCGCGAAATGCCAATTGATTCTGCTTAACCGGGCATACCTAAACGGCCACTTGCGTTCCGATCTCGACCACACGTCCGGTCGGGATCTGGAAATACTCCGTCGCGTCGGCGGCCGTGCGCGCCAAGCCGATGAACAGCTTGTCCTGCCACACCGGCATGCCGGAGTTGGGTGACGCCTTGAGCGAGCGACGCGACAGGAAGAAGGACGTCGTCATGATGTCGAACTTCCAACCCTGCTTGCGGCAGATCGCCAGCGCACGCGGGATGTTAGGCTGTTCCATGTAGCCGAAGGTCAGTGTCACCCGCATGAACAGCTCATTGATCGTTTCCATCTTGATCCGCTCGCTGTCGGGCACCACGGGCTGCTGCGCCGTCACCACAGAGAGGATGACGTTCTGTTCGTGCAGCGCCTTGTAGTGCTTCAGGCTGTGCATCAACGCGGTCGGCGCACTGGCGGGATCGCTGGTCAGGAACACGGCCGTACCGGACACCAGCTGCGGTTTCTTCTTCAACAGATTGCCCGCAAGGAAATCGAGCGGAATCTGGTTCCTGCGCGTCTTGTCAAATAGATACCTGCTGCCTCTTATCCAAGTCCACATGGTCATCACGATCACTGCGGCAATGGCAAGCGAGGCCCAGCCGCCTTCGAATACCTTGACGATGTTAGCTGCAAAGAAGCCGGTATCGATGAAGACGAACACCGCCATTAAGGCTATCGCGACGCCGAGCGGCCATTTCCAGATGCGCGTCATCACAACAAAAAGCAGTATGTTCGTCACCAGCATATTGCCGGTCACCGAAATACCGTAGGCCGAGGCCAGCCGGCTGGATTCGCCGAAGCCGACCACCAGCAGCATCACCACCAGCGCCAGCATCAGGTTGATGCGCGGCAGATAGATCTGGCCCGACTGTTTTTCCGACGTGTGCTGGATGACGAAACGCGGCAGCATGTTGAGCTGTACCGCTTGTCTGGTCAGCGAAAAGGCGCCGGAGATCACCGCCTGGCTGGCGATCACGGTCGCCGCCGTCGCCAGCACCACCATCGGGATAAGCATCCAGCCTTCGTTCATCTCGAAGAAGGGATGACCGACGACACCGCCATTCGCCAGCACGAAGGCGCCTTGCCCGACATAGTTGAGCAACAGGCAAGGAAACACGATTGCCAGCCAGGCAAGCACGATCGGCTTGCGCCCGAAATGGCCGAGGTCGGCATAGAGCGCCTCAGCGCCGGTGACGGCGAGAAAAACCGCACCAACCGTGACGAAGGCGACTTCGGGCGAGTTGACCAGGAACGACACGATGTAATGCGGGCTGATTGCCAGCAGGATTTCCGGGTCGTCCATGATGTGGTTGAAGCCAGAAAGGCCGATGGCCAGGAACCACAGCGCGGTAACGGGCCCGAACACCAATCCTACGCCGCCGGTGCCAAACCGCTGTACCGCAAACACGATCGCCAGGATGGCCAGTGTCAGCGGCACCACATAGGGCTGGAACGTCGGCGTGACGACATTCATACCTTCGACCGCCGACAGTACCGAGATTGCCGGCGTAATGACGGCGTCGCCAAAAAAAAGCGCCGCGCCGACGATGCCGATGCCGATGCCGATGCCGAGGATCACCGCAGAGCAGGTCGGGAAACTGTTGCGCGCCAGCGCCATAAGCGACAGCACTCCGCCCTCGCCTCGATTGTCGGCGCGGAGCACGAACATGATGTATTTGATCGTCACGGTGATCGTCAGGGACCAGATGATCAGCGAGAGTACGCCGAGGATGTCGCCACGGCTGGCGACGTTGCCACCCGCTGATGCATGCAACGCCTCGCGAAATGCATAGATCGGGCTGGTGCCTATATCGCCATAAACGACACCTAGTGCGCCCGACATCAGCGCCTTGGTGCTGTGCTGCTCGACCTCAGAATGGCTCGATTGTTCGACAGGTTCTGCCTCGTTACCAGCATTGGTAAGGGCCATGGACGACACTCCGATAAGCGCGCGGTGCTCTACGCTTGCTGCACTGCAATATCAAGTTCCGTCACGTAATGTCTGCCGTCTCGCCTGTCGTTGCTCGCCTTGGTAGACTCGCCAGCCCGCAGCCCTACCGAGCAGCAATAGCGCCCCGGCAGAACCCTCAATCGCCCAGATCAATGAATGGTTATCGCCCACAGTGCCCCCCCGCGATGCGGCCGATGGCGACCAGGGTGTCGTGGGCGCACAAGGATGGCGCTTTCCTGATGACGCCGTGCTCCAGGTGTGATCGCACCGTTGCTGCGCAAGCCATTTACTTGCTCGTCCCAGCGAGGACCGTGGCCAACTGGAACGCAGGGCCACGCCGCTCACCGGCCGCACTTTGCGGCGCAGATAACGATTCGATCTCCGCGGCGAGATTCTGGTTGAAGAAGCCACCAAGCTTGTCGAAGGACACACGGTCGTAATATCGACATGCCAGTATCCGCAACCCAGAAAAGCTCCTTGGGCTCCGCTGCGCGCGCCACGAACAACCCGATCTTCTCTGCGAAGAGGACGCCGTAATCCTTCAGGTTGAAGCCAAACCGGGGGGCGGCCGTGACGTATGGGCGAAGGGCTAGGAGGCGGGTTCGGTGAGGAACGGCATTGATGTCCACGCCGTCTCCTGGAAAGACAGAGGAATGCGGTGTCACCGACTGGCGCCGGAGGTTGATCCGGTGATTAGGAGGAGCACTCGTTGTCGGATTCTCGACGATGTCGGACATCTGACACAACGCTGCCAGAGCGATCACGTTGTTCCGAAACGATTTTCCCAGTTGGCACGACAATTGCGGTCCTATGCGCAAAAGCACTGCGATGCCGCACCGACTGGAAGAACTCGT
>NZ_RZSL01000529.1:0-4226 GCF_003997355.1 Mesorhizobium sp. M1E.F.Ca.ET.041.01.1.1
CTTCGCAAGGGCGCCAAGGGGTTGGTCAAGGCGTTCGGACCGGAACGGGCGAAGGCGCTGTTCGACCTCGCCTTCGAGGCGCGGGGTCTGGTGCTCGACATCATCGAGCGCCACGGCATCGACTGCGATCTTCGCCTGACCGGTCATCTGGTCGGCGCGGTCAACGGCTCGGACATGCGAGACTTCGAGGAGGAGGCCGAGTGCCTCGCCAAGGTGATGAACTTTCCGCATGTCGAGATCCTGTCGGCGGCGGAGGCGCGGCGAATGGTCGACACGCCCTATCACGGCGCATCCTTCGAAAAGCTCGGCGGCCACATGCACCCGCTGAACTACACGCTGGGCCTCGCGCGCGCCGCTTCCGCCGCAGGTGTTGCCATCCACGAGAACTCGGTTGCGGTGCGCCTCGAGCGCGAGCCGTCCATCCGCGTGTTCACCGACAAGGGCTCGGTCCGCGCCCGGCATGTCGTGCTGGCAGGCGATGCGCTGCTCGAGGGACTGGAGCCGCGCGTCAACAGCCGCATCATGCCGATCGGCAACTACATCGTCGCCACCGAACCACTGGAGGGCGAACGCAATGTCATCCCGTCCAATGTCGCGGTTTCCGACACGCTCTTCGTGGTCAACTACTACCGCATGTCGGCGGACGGCCGCCTGCTGTTCGGCGGCGGCGAGCGCTATACGCCGTCGCCGCCGGCCGATATCGCCGGCTTCGTTCGGCCGCATATGGAAAAGACCTTTCCACAGCTCAAGGGCTGCCGGATCGATCACGCCTGGGGCGGCCTGGTGTCGGTGACGACATCGCGCCTGCCGCATGTCGGGCACTATGGCGAGGTCTATTTCGCGCATGGCTATTCCGGCAAGGGCGTCATCCTGTCGACGCTGTCGGGCAAGCTGCTCGCGGAAGCGATCACGGGCGACGCCTCGCGGCTCGACCTGTTCTCGACGCTGACGCCACTGCCGTTCCCAGGCGGCACCGCGTTGCGCGGGCCGCTCTATGTGCTGGGCATGTTGTGGTACGCCATGCGCGACCGGCTGAGGCATTGATGCGCCGGCTTTCCCGGCCGCGTCGGCATGGCTAATGTCCTGGCGCCGGGGATGAATCCCGGCGCGGTTGGCGTTCGTCATTGTGGGTCGGTGACAGGGTCGCGGCAAAGGAAGAGCGATGAATATCGAGCCGGGCAAACTGACCAAGAAGCAGCGACACGAGCTTATCCTGTCGGAGGTCAGGCGCTCGGCATCGATCCGCATCTCCAAGCTCGCCCGGCGCATCGGAGTCGCCGGCGAGACCATCCGCCGCGATCTCATCGAGCTCGGCGAGGCCGGGCTGATCAACCGCACCTATGGCGGCGCGACGATCTCGCTGATGACGTCCGAGCCGGTGATCGCCGAACGCGGCCTCACCATGGTCGAGGAGCGCGCCCGCATCGGGCGGGGCGCTGCCGGCCTGATCGAGAAAGGCGGCATCGTGATGATCGATGGCGGATCGACCACCTACGAGGTCGCGCGCGGCCTCTCCCTGCTCGGCCGGGAACTCACGATCATCACCAACTCCATCGGTGTCGCCTCGGTTGCCGGCGCCAATCCGGGCTTTCGCGTGATCCTTTGCCCCGGCACCTATGACAGCCGCGAGGCCGCCGTGCTCGGTGAGGACACGGTCGAATTCGTACACCGCTACAATGCCGACATCGCCATCATTGGCGCTTCGGCCGTGAATGCCGAAGGGCCGAGCGATATGATCTCCGGCGCGGCGGCGGTGAAGCGGGCGATGATGGCGCGATCGCTGTCGACGATGCTGGTCGTCACCAACGACAAGTTCGGCCGCAGCAGCCTAGAACGGGTCTGCGCTTTGAGTGAGCTTTCCGATGTCGTCACCGACAGCGAGCCGGCGCCGGAACTCCGCGCCGCGATCGAGGAGGCGGGCGCCGAGCTTCACGTCTTTGCCGGCTGACGGAGCCGGCGCAGCCAATCGGACTTCAAGCCGGAAACAGGAATGCCGAAGCGGGATCGAAGAAGATCTGCCGGCCCGAAGCGGCATCGGCGCTGTCCGGCTCCGCGGCGTCCGAGGTCGGCCTGACGTCGATCTCGTCGCCCGACGCGGTGCGCGCCACGACGCGGCGGCGGTCACCGAAGAAGGCGGCGTCGACGATCTCGACGGCGAGCGACGCGTTTCCCGGCACTCCCGCCAGGCGGAAGGCTTCCGGCCGCACCATCAGCCTGGCCTTCTGACCGCGGTCGAGCTTGTGGGTCGCTTTCACACCCTTGACGATCGAGCCATCGGACAGCCGCACCACGGCAGCGCCATTCTCGGTTTCGAGATGCTCGACGGCCAAGAAATTGGAATTGCCGATGAAGCCGGCGACGAATTCGTTCGCGGGCCTCAGATAGAGGTCCTCGCCGGTGCCGATCTGCGCGATGCGTCCGCTCCTGAACAGGGCGATCCGATCGGAAAGATGCAGAGCCTCCTCCTGGTCGTGCGTGACATAGAGGATGGTGACGCCTGTCTCGTGGTGGATGCGGCGGATCTCGGCCTGGATTTCCTGGCGCAGCTTCTTGTCGAGCGCCGACAGCGGCTCGTCCATCAGAAGGATCGGCGGATCGTAGGCGAGCGCGCGGGCAAGCGCCACGCGCTGCTGCTGGCCACCCGACAGCGCGCCCGGATAGCGGTCGGCGAAACTGTCGAGGCGCACCAGCGCGAGCATGTCGGCGACCTTGCGCTTCACCTCGCTGTCCGGCCTGCGGCGCACGCGCAGCGGAAACGCCACATTCTCGGCAACGCTCAGATGCGGGAACAGCGTGTAGCGCTGGAAGACCATGCCGATGTTGCGTTTGTGGGAAGGCACTGCGAGCAGTGACTTGTCTTCAAGCAGCACGTCGCCGGAGGTCGGGTCCTGGAAACCGGCGATCGCATAGAGCGTCGTCGACTTGCCGGAACCCGAGGGTCCCAGGAACGTCAGGAATTCGCCCTTGGGCACGTCGATGGTGACGTCATGGACGGCGACGAAGCCGCCGAACGTCTTTCTCACCGCGCGTATGGAGAGGAATGGCCGGGTCATCTGGACAGTTTTCTGCGAAGGAGTGCGGTCACGATCATCAGGCATAAGGTGAGGCCGACGAGCAGGCTGGAGGCGGCGGCGACGACCGGGCTGAGGTCGGCGCGCAGGCTGCCCCATATCTTGACCGGCAAGGTCTGCAAGGTGGGGCTTGCCATGAAGATCGCCACCACCACCTCGTCCCACGAGGCGAGGAAGGAAAAGATCGCGGCCGAGAAGATGCCGATGCGGATCGAGGGCAGCGTGATCCTCAGCCTCGCATGCAGCGGGCTGGCGCCGCAGACGATCGCCGCGTCCTCGATGGATTTGTCGAAGCCTTCGAGCGCGGTTGCGATCGGAATGATGGCGAAGGGCAGCGCCAGGATGGTGTGGGCGATGACAAAGCCGATCGTGGTGCCGGCAAGGCCGATGCGCAGGAAGAAGGCGTAGATGGCGATGGCGAAGACCACGACCGGCAGCACCATCGGTGTCAGCAGCAATCCGCGCAGCAATTGCCGCCCGGGAAACTCGCCCCTGACCAGGCTGAAGGATGCAAGCAAGCCGATCAGCACCGACAAGATTGCGGCCATCGCAGCGATGCGCGCGCTGGTCAGCGCCGCGTCGATCCAGGCCGGGTCGGCCAGCAATTCCTGGTACCATTTCAGCGTCCAGCCGGGCGGCGGGAAGGCCAGCCAGCGCGACGAGCCGAACGACAAAAGGACGATGAAGACCACCGGCAGCAGGAGGAAAGCGGCGACCAGCGCGGTGAAGCCGGCAAGTGCTGCGCGCAGCCATCCAAGCCGGTCGTAATCGAGCAGCATCTCAGAGCCCTCCGGCCAGACGTCGGGCGCCGACGAGGCGAAGCTGGATCGCATAGAGCGCCATGGTGACGACAAGCAGCACGAAGGCGGTCGCGCTGCCCAGCCCCCAGTTGAGCAGCGACTGCACCGTCTGGGCGATCATCTCGGCGAGCATCATGTTCAACGTGCCGCCGAGCAGCGCAGGCGTCACGAAATAGCCGAGCGACATGACGAAGACCATCAGCCCGCCGGCGGCGATGCCGGGCAGCGACAGCGGCAGCAGGATGCGGCGGAAGGCCTGGAGAGGGCTTGCGCCGCAAAGGGCTGCGGCGCGCAGCGTCATCGGGTCGATGGCGCGCAGCGTGCCGACCAGCGGCAGGATCATGAAGGGCAGCAT